>QHWK01000489.1:0-9055 GCA_003223775.1 Acidobacteriota bacterium | reverse complement strand
CGGGCGGGCCAGGCGGGTCAGGCGGGTCGGGCGGGCCAGCCGGGTCGGGCGCGTCGCAGAGGACACAAAGGATACATGGCCGTCGCCTGCTCCGTTGCTTGCGCGCTCGCGCTCGTGATACCGCACGCGCGCGCGCAGGCGCCCACGCACGAGATCTACGCCGCCCGCTTCGCGACGCTCGCCAATTTTCCGCTGTCGAGCCTCGTCGCCGGCGCCGACCGATCGCGGCGCATGGACATCGCGATGATGGTCTGGGTGCTGAAAGGCGCCGACGGCCGTGTCGCGCTCGTCGACTCGGGCTTTCACCGCGAGCAGTACTTCCGGCAGTTCGCCGTGAAGGACTATGTCCCTCCGCCTGAGGCGCTCGCGCCGCTCGGCATCGGCGCGAACGACGTCACCGACATCCTGCTCACGCACATGCACTGGGATCACGCCGGCGGCATCGATCTCTTTCCGTCGGCGCGCGTCTGGATTCAGAAGGACGAGTACGACTACTACACGGGCGAGGCGTGGTCGTCGCGCACGACGCACGGCGGCATCGACGCCGACGACGTCCTCGAGATCGTGAAGCGGAACACGCAAGGCAAGGTGTCGTTCGTGAAGGGCGACGACGATAAGTCGCTGCCGGGCATCCGGTTCGGCATCGGCGGCAGGCACACGTGGGCGTCGCAGTTCGTCGGCGCGCAGACGGGCGCGCACCTGGTCGTGCTCGCGTCCGACAACATGTATCTCTACGAGAACCTGGAGCGCCACGCGCCGATCGCGCAGACGCTCGATGCCGGCTCGAATCTGCGCACGCAGGATCGGATGCGCTCGCTGGCGAGCGAGCCGCGCTTCCTCATCCCCGGCCACGATCCGGCCGTCTTCGATCGATTCCCCCACATCGCCGAGCGCATCGTCCGAATCGAATAGACGAGGCGGGGCAATTTGCGAGGCCCGTAAACGCTTACGGAGTTTGTGTCGGCCGTTACCGGGCGCGGCGTGGAATATCAACCACTTAGGGCGACCAACGCGCGGCACGCGGCTTGCGATATGGATGAGCGACGCCGCTAGTCACGCACGGCGTCCTGACGAGCCGCCGAACGTTCGCATGGACCGGCGTTTTCCCGACAGGTCCGCCGTCTCCTGCGCATGAACGGTGGCTCGCCAGGCCCTCCCCCCCCGACCCCCTTTTTGTTCCTCGCTCCTCTTGTCGCCCTGACTAGAGGA
Organism: Acidobacteriota bacterium; assembly: GCA_003223775.1. Classification (GTDB taxonomy): domain Bacteria; phylum Acidobacteriota; class Vicinamibacteria; order Vicinamibacterales; family CAVVIG01; genus QHWK01. Next base: position 7,846 of record QHWK01000489.1, on the reverse strand, counting down.
GTTCGCTGTTCCGAGTGTCCGGGATCCAGATCCACATGACGGCGGCGAGCACAAACGCGGCGCCTGCGACGCCGAAGGCGGCCGCGAAGCCGCGCGCCTCGGCGATCGACGCGACCGTGTACGGCGCGATTGCGCTCGCCAGCCGTCCGGTGTTGTAGCAGACGCCCGCCGCCGTCGCGCGGACCGTCGTCGGATAGAGCTCCGCGATGACGGCGCCGAAGCCGCTGTAGTAGCCGGTGCCGAAGAACGCGACGAACGGCCCGAGGAGGAGCAGCAGCACGGGCTGCCGGAGAAATCCGTAGAGCGGCAGCAGCACGCTCGCGGCGAGCACATAGAGGACGTACGCGCGCCGGCGGCCGAAGGCGTCGGCGAAGAACCCGAAGCTCACGTAGCCGAACCACATGCCGACCTGCATCGCAATCACGAACATCGACATCGTCGACGACGAGAGGCCGATGCCGCCGCGCGACGGCGGCAGGCGCAGATACCCGGGCACCCAGCTGTTCAGCCCCCACCACGCGAACAGCGTGCACGCGTTCATCAGCGTGAGGAAGGTCGTCGTCTTCGCGAAGCCGGGCGCGAAGAGCATGCCGATGCGGCCGCGATCGGCCGACGTGGAGTCGCGCCAGATCTGCGGCTCCTCGACGCGCCGCTGAATCCAGACGGTGAGGAGCGCCGGCAGCACGCCGACGAAGAAGACGCCGCGCCAGCCCCAGATCGGCATCACGACGAGGTTGACCAGCGCCGCCAGGCCGTAGCCGATCGCCCACGCGCTCTGCACGAACGCGAGCGCCTTGCCGCGGTGGCGCGCCGGGAAGCTCTCCGACACGAGCGCCGCGCCGGTGGCCCATTCGCCGCCCATGCCGAGGCCAAGCGCCACCCTGAAGATCGCGAGCTGCAGCGCCGACTGCGCGAAGCCGCACGCGGCGGTGAACACCGAGTAGATCAGGACTGCCGCGATCAGCGCGCGCTTCCGGCCGATGCGGTCGGCGATCACGCCGAAGGCAATGCCGCCGCCGGCGGCGGCGACGAGCGTGACCGAGTTGAGAATGCCGGCCGTCCGGAGCGAGAGCCGCAGCGCGGGGTCCTCGATCAACGCCGCGACGACGATGGCGTAGAGCATCACGTCGAACGAGTCGAGCATCCAGCCGAGCGAGGCGGCGACGAACGCGTTGCGCGCGCGGCGATCGGCGTCGCGCCACCAGCCGAAGAGCGACGAGTCCGGTTGAACCGGCGCTTCCGGGGCGACCGCATGCGACGAAAGGGGGGTGGCTGCCATCTGACGAGCCGATCCTAATCGGTCTGAGCCGGTTTGCGCCTCCATTTCACATCCCGGCGCGAGGAGATGAAACGATGAGAGGCGTCGCGTTCTGAAATCAGGCTGCGCCGATCGCGCGTACGCTGATGCCGGCGGCCTCGAGGCCGGCGCGAATCTTCGCGGCGAGCGCATCGGAGCCCGGCGTATCCCCGTGGACGCAGATCGTGTCGGCGTCGAGGTTCACGGTCGATCCGTCGATCGCGACGACCATCCCGTCTTTCACCATGCGGACGGCGCGCGTGACGACGGCGTCGGCGTCGTGGATCACGGAGCCCGGCTTGCGGCGCGAGGCGAGCGAACCATCCGGCTCGTACGCGCGGTCCGCGAACACTTCGGCGGCGACGCGGAGGCCGGCCGCCGTGCCGGCCGAGAGAATCTCGGATCCCGGCAGGCCGAAGAGAATCAGCGCGCGATCGAACGCGGCGACGGCGCGCGCGATCGCCGCCGAGAGCTCCGCGTTGCGCACCGCCATGTTGAACAGGGCGCCGTGGGGCTTCACGTGCTGCACGCGCACGCCCTCGGCCGCCGCGACGCCGGCAACCGCCGCGATTTGATAGAGGACCATGTCTTCGGCTTCCTTCGGCGTGACGTTCAGCTCGCGGCGCCCGAAGCCGACGAGATCGGGGAAGCCAGGGTGCGCGCCGACGGCGACGCCGTTCGCCTTTGCGAGCCGGATCGTCTCGCGCAGCACCGACGGATCGCCGGCGTGAAATCCGGCGGCGATGTTCGCCGACGTGATCGCCTTCATCAGGCCGACGTCGTGGCCGATCGAATACGCGCCGAAGGATTCACCGAGATCGGAATTGATATCGATCCGCATACCACCCACCCGACCCACCTGACCCACCAGGCCTGCCTGACCCGCCAGGCCTGCCAGGCCCGCCAGGCGAGGCCCCTCCCGACCTACTCGGGCGTCGTCGGCTGCTCATCGTGATCTTTCGCCGACTTCGGCGGCCGCGGCCGGTTCATCGTCAGAGTGACGCCGTTCCAGAACGGTTCGATCTTGCGCTCCACGTCGTGATGACCCTGCACGAGGTATTCGAGGATCGCCTTGTCCCACTGCAGGCCGGCGTTCGCAACGAGCTTCAGCCAGTCGCCGCGCGCGGTCTCGTCGGGCGCCTCGGTGACGCCGTCCCAGATCGTCACGTGCGGGTTGCGCGTCATGAAATCCTGGCTCTGCGGGTTCGCGCGCGCGCCCTTGATCGACTTGTAGATCAGCACGCCGTTCGTGAAATCGAGCTTGAAGTTCTTCTGATCGAAGTCGAAGCTGTAGCGCTTGTAGCGCGCGTACGCGCGCTCGTTCAGCGCAACCGTGCCCGGCGCCTGCTTCGCGTAGTCGGTGATCATCGCGAGCAGCTTCATCTGCTCGTCCTTGTGCCGCGGATACCGCGCATCGTCGAGCCAGCCGAAGCCCGGCATCCACCAGCCGCGCATCGTCCAGTAGTCGCGCGTCTCGACCGAGCGCGTGCGCACCCACGCCGCATACTCCGAGAAGATCTGCACCCATTCGTGGGACGGATAACCGTGCGGGTTCAGGAAGATGTCCGGCCGCCACGTGCGCCAGATCTTCGGGCGGATGCCGCTCTCGGGATACAACGGATCGGCGTCCCACTGCGCGGACGTGACATCCACGCCGAGCGCGCCGAGATAACCGGCGTGCAGCATCTGATTCGGCGTGATCTTCTGCAGGTCGTAGGCGAGCTGCGCGCCGTCGGCGTTGGTGATCGGGTGAACGACGACGTTCACCTTGTTCAGCTTGTCGTGATACGCGGGATCAGTGAGCAGCAGCTCGGCCATCTTCAGCACGTGGCTCGTCGACGACACCTCGTTCGCGTGCTGCCGCGCCGAGTAGACGATCGTCGGCTTCATGGTCGTCTGCTTCGCCTGCGACCAGTGCGACGCCTCGATCGGCGGCATCAGATCCATCGCCCAGACGTCTTTGCCGAGATAGCTCTCGCCGACTTTGTAAACGGTCGCCTCTTTGAAGGTCGACATCCTCGCGAGGATCTGCGCGGCTTCGGGCGGCGGAATCGGCGTGTCCCACTGCACGAGCGGCGCCGGGCCGGCCTGGAGGCCGGCCCCTAGGTTGGCCGCCCGTCGAATGTCGGGAAACGGCGCGGCCACGCCGTTCGGATCGAGCGCGGCGACGACTTCAGTTCGCGGCTTGCTCTCGTGCTCCCACGCGATCGTGACGCGCAGCGCGCCGAGATCGTGATACGCGAGCGCGTCGCGATAGAGTCCGGCGGCGCGCAGCCGGCCGAGGTTCGCGAAGAGGGCCTGCGCTTCCTCGGCCGACATGATCGTCGTGTCCACGCGGCGCTCGTCCGCGCGCTGGGCGAGCGATTCGCGCTCGTCCTTCTCCGTGTCCACCTTCACGCGGAGGTCGAGGCGATCGACGCCGTCCCGTCCGGCGCGCACGGTCGCCGCGAGCGTCTGCGGACGATCGACGGCGACTCTCGGCACGTCGAGCCGCACGACTCCGGTTCGGCCGCCCGTCTCGACGTACTCGACGACGACCGACGGCCGCGGCGCGTCGAAGCCGGTGAGCGAGATCTTCGCCTGCCCCGCCTTGCCGTCCGCCTTTGCGCGCACGATCGGAATCACGCGGCCCGGATACGTGAGCGGCGCCCCGCGCGTGAAGCGCCCCATCACGTCGAAGAAGTGGAGCGTGTTGAAGTAGATCTCCTCGTGCAGCGCCTCGGTGGAGGAGCATGTTCGTAGAGCGCGGGAAGCGTCGTCGACTGGAAGTGATCCCAGAAGCGCTCGGGATCGGTCTCGATCCGCTCGTCGATCGCCGCGCGGCCGCCGACTTCCGCCTTGATCCAGCCCGTCGTGACGCGTACGCGCTCGTACTCCGGGAAGCGATCGAAGAACGCGCGCTCGACGACCGCCGGCTCGAACGTGCGCCGCAACAGCTCGCCGCCATCGTTCGCCGTCGCAATCACTTCGTACGCCGGCGATCCGATCGGCGCCTTCTCGAAATGAATCCGTGCGAGATCGAGCTTCAGCTCGGACGCGAGGACCTCGTCGATCGGGTAGAGCTCGAGCAGCCACCGCGTCGGGGCGAACATCCCCTGCTGCTTCCATCCGGGCGGCGGACCGATCTCCGCGAACCTGATCGTGATCCGATCGATCGGTTTCCCCGCCAGCGCCGGACGGACGACGTCGTACAGCCAGCTGTAGCCTTGCTTGTACGCCGATAGCACGGTGACTCGGGTGTTCGCCTCGTCCGCGCCCGCTTTCAGCAGCTCTGCGCGCGCCTGCTCCTCGATTCGACTCCGGACTTCGGGCGGTTCGCTGAGCCGCGCCTCCACTGTGACGGCCGCGCGCCTCTTCACCGCGGGGACGACGCGCGTGCGCAGCCGCGACCAGAAATCGTCCACCTCGGACGGAATCGTGAACTCATCGTTCACGAGCGAACGCCCCTTCTGCACGTCGAGATTCTGCACGTCGACGGCGATCGACGGCGCCGCGATGCGCGCGGCCGCCGTCTGCTTCACCGCGTCGGCGAGCCCGTCGGCGGCTTTCTCGACGAACACCTTCACGTGCGCCGACGCGAGCGGCTTGTCCTTCAACTGATCGGCGAGCTTTTCGAGCTTGTACAGGCTTGCCGCCGCCTGGCCCGCCGGCGACCGTCCGCCGATGAATCGCCGCACGTCGTCCTCGACGTCGTCGAGCGTCGTACGATCCTTGCCGCGCTGCCAGATGTGGGGGAAGCGCTGCGCGAGTTGATCGACGGCGCGGCTGACGCCCGCGGCGTCGCCGCCGGTGACGACGAGCGCGCTCTTCTCGCCGAACGCCTTCTTCACAATCTGAATCAGGCCCTCGCCCGGCTGGAGCGCCGGCCGCGTCCATTTCCCGTCTTTGATCAACTGCTCGACGATGGGATGCGACGTGCCGATCAGCACGAGGATCGGCTCGCTCGCCGGCGCGCCGAGCGACGATGCGGTCCGCGCGATCGGCAGCGAGATGCCGGTGGACTCCAGGCCGAGGCGCGCGCCCAGATCCACGACGCCGCTGGTGCCGTCGCCGTCGGCGCTGAGCAGGACGTCGACGCGATCGGGAATCAGGTTGTTGTCGGTATCGGCCAGCGCGCCGTCGATGGCGTAGAAGGTCGAGAGATCGAAATTCTCTTTCGCGCCGCCGCCCGGGCGCCGCGCGGGTGGCGCCGCGGCCGCGGTGTCGGCGGCCGCAGGCGCGCGTGGAAGATCGACCGAGGCGCCGCTCGATCCCGCCGCGCGAAGGCGCACCTGCAGCGTGCGTACGCTCGGATACGACAGCGCGCGCTTCGGGTCTCGCGCGCTCGTCGCCTTGAACTGGTTCAGCGCCACCTGCGCCTTCACGACCTCGCCGCCTGCGAGCTGCACGACGGCGACCACGCGTTCGACACCGTCGACGTTCGCGCGCACGTGGACGACCGGCACCGTCGTCGAGGTGACGTCGACGCCCTTTCCAGTCAGGAATTGCCGGACCTCGTCCGCGATTTTGTCGGTCGTCGCGCTCTTCTGATCGCCGACGTACGGCAGATGGCCGCCTAGCATCACCGCCGCCGATTCGAGCCCCGCTTCGTCGCCGCCGAGCACGGCGACGCCGCGCCGGCCGCCGCTGACGAACGACGCGACGGCGCCGTCGCCGGCCTTCAGCGCGCCGACGCCAATCGCATCCGCCGACGCACCGGCCTGCGCGAGCGCCTTCGCGCCGATGTAGATCGAGAACGCGGCGTCGCCCGCGGTGGCGCCGCGCGGCACCGGCAGGTCCATCGCGGACGTCTCGTAGCCGAGCCGCGCGGCGACGTCCGCTGCGGCCGCAAGCTCGCCGGCGGTCGGCTCGTCGGCGAGCACGATGCGCACGTCGACGAAATCGATCGCGCCGTCGCCGTTGCGATCCTGGAGCGCGCCGCCCGGCTTGAAGAGGTCGCCGAGCGCGGCCGGCGAGACGGCGTCACCGGGCGCCGTCCGCCCAACCGCGCCTGCGAGAACGATCGCGATAAGAACACTGATTCGTGTCATGGCTGATGGCGGATAGCTGATGGCATGAGGTTGATGGCGGATGGAGGCATCGGGCATACGCCATTGATCATCGGCCATATGCCATCAGCCATCAGCCATCCAGCCATGACGGTGATTCCGCCGATCGTCAGAACTGAAAACGTATGGCGAACTCCACCTGCCGCGACGGCGCGTTGATGTTCGGCAGCAGCTGGTTGACGCCGCCGAAGGTGACCGACGCGGGGTTCGTGATCGGCGTGTTGAAGTTCGCGCGGTTCGCGACGTTGAACAGCTGCGCGATGAACTCGAAGCGATAGTCCTGGATCCGGAAGAACTTCGACAGCCGGAGGTCGAGGTTCGCGAAACTGGCGCAGGCGACGTCGGAGACGGGCGCGAGCCCGCGCGACGAGCGGAACGTGTTGATCGCGTCGAGGCTCAGATCGCGGCAGCCGCTGCGGAACGCGACGCCGCGCGGCGTGTCGCCCGTGTACCCGTCGTTGTTGATGTCGAGCGTCGTCGCCGGGTTGAACGGCAGGCTCGATCGCAGATCGAGGATCGCCGACACCTGCGTCTCGCCGGGCAGCGAGACGATGCCGCTCGCGACGACACGGTGGCGGCGATCGGCGATGCTCGGGCTGTCGGTGCGGACGAAGCCGTAGACGTCGGCGACGGCGTTGCGCAGCGCGCTGTCGTCGGCCTTCGCGAGCGTGTACGACACGAGCGCCTGCACGTGATGGCTCATCCGCTTGTCCACCTTCAGCAGCAGCGCCTTGTAGTAGTTGTTCGACGTCGGGCCGCCGAAGGTGACGCGCGCGAACTGCGGGAACGGCCGCGCGCGCGACGCCTGATCGGGCAGGTTGATGTCGATGTCGTCGCGATCGGAGTAGCGCCACACCGACGTGACGTCGGCGGTGATCGCGAAGTCGCCCGCGAATTGCCGCGTGACGCCGGCGGCGAACTGGTGCGCGTACGGGTTGACGAGCGTGTTCGAGTAGGCCGTGATGTTCGGCGCCGCCGTCGTGAGGAACGCGTCGCGCGACTGCCCCTGCAGCGGATCGGGATACGCGGGGTTCGAGATGATGATCGTGCGCGCCTGCGGCCACGTGAGCTCGCCGAAGTTCTGCAGCGTGCGCATGTTGTCGTAGAACATCCCGTAGCCGGCGTGGATGTTCATGCGGCCGTTGTTCATCGGGTCCCATGCGACGCCGACGCGCGGGCCGACGTTGTTGCGGTCGCCGCGCGTGCTCGTGTCGATGAACGGGTTCGCCACCGGGAAGGACGCGAACTGCGGGCCGAGCACGTCGCCGATCCGGCCGAGCAGGCCCGCCACGTCCTCGTTGAACGATCCGAGCTGGCGGTCGTAGCGCAGGCCGAGATTGATCGTCAGCCCCGGCAGCGCCTGCCAGTCGTCCTGCACGTAGAGCGCCGCGGTCTTGGTCGGAATATTCGCGAAGGTCGGCAGATCCTGCCGGTACTGCGTCGGCCACGTGGTGCGATCCGCCGCGTCGAACGGCTTGTCCTTCGGCATCGTCCAGACGCC
>QHWK01000488.1 GCA_003223775.1 Acidobacteriota bacterium | reverse complement strand
CCGTCCGAGTGGGAAATCGCTGGACCATCAGGTCGGCCAGCGGCGCCAGGCGCTGGACGTCGCTCGTATCGGCGAAGACCGAGGCGAGCTGCTCGGCGGCGCGCGGCTCGCCGGGCACGAGCCGCAATGCTTCCACCGCCGCCTGCACGGCGCCCTGCGCGTCACCGGTGACCGCGAGCACGCGTGAGAGCTCGATCCGGACCGCGGCATTGGCCGGGTCGCGAGCCGCGGCGCGCTTGAGCCATTCGCGCGCCTCTGAAAGCCGGCCCGATCCACCCGCCGCGTCCGACAGGCCGCTGAGCGCGGCCGCGTTCCGGCTGTTGAGCATGACCGCGCGGAGAAACGAGTCGTACGCGGACGTGAACGCCTGGGCCTTGATCTCCATCAGCCCGCGTGACGTCCAGTCGGCGTCGGTCGCCCGCGCGAACTCGTCGCGCACGGCGGGCGGCGGCTCGGCGGCGAGCGCGCGAATGGCGGCGGCATTGTCGTCGCGCGATCGGCCGTAGATGCCGCGCGGCGCGGAGTACTCGAGCGCGGTGTGATCGTCGGTCTGGATTCGCGCGGCGCCGCCGTACCGCTCGAGCTCGCGCGGCCCGCCGGCGTAGAGCGACAGAAGCGCGAACGGCGCGGTGCCCTCGGCGATGCCGACGTCGGCGAGAACGGCGGCAGACGATCCATGCCGCGCCGCCTCGAGGCCGGCCATCCGGGACGCCATCTCGCCGTCGCGCGCGCCAATCAGCAGCAGATCGCCGCCGCCCACCATCCAGAGCACGCCTTGCGGGAATACCGACGCGAACGTCCGGACGATCGACTGCAGATCGTCATGGCTGATGTCGTAGGTGTGCGCCCACTGGCAGAGCAGTCCGTCTTGCTTCAGGCGCGCACGCGCCGCCTCGAAGAACTCGCGCGTGAAGAGCGCCGCCACGCCGGCCATCCACGGGTTCGACGGCTCGGAGACGATCACGTCGTAGCGCCGATTGGTCAACAGCAGGTGCGACCGGCCGTCGCCGACGATCAGATGGACGCCTGGCGCGGCGAGCGCGCCGCGGTTCTCGCGTGCGAAGAGCGCCGACGCCTGCACCACGTCGGGCGAGATCTCGACGACGTCCGCGCGCCGCACGGCGCCGGACGCGAGCGCCGACCCGAGCGTGACGCCGCTGCCGAGGCCGATGACGCACACCTCGTCCGGATGCGCATGCAGCAGCACGGGCAGGATGCCGAGGAGCCGCTGCGTGAGCATGTCGCCCATGTTCGAGGCGTCGACCTTGCCGTCGATCACGAGCGACCGCATGCCCGCGAGCTCGCGCACGCTGACGGTCGAGGCGGCGCCGTCTCGATAGTACGCGAGCCGCCACGAGCGCACCTCCGATTCGAACGCGCCCTGCTGGAGATACGGCGCGTATTTGTATGCGCCGCTCGCGAGGAGATCGAGGTCCCACGGCGGCAGCAGCGACCAGGCGGCGCCGGCGGCGGCAAGCGTGAGCGCGGCCCCCGCGCGCACCTGCCGCCGCCCGTGCGCGCGGCTCGCGACGACGACGACACCGGCCGCGGCCGCGAGGCCGATCGAAGCGGCGACGCGAAACTCGTTCTGCAGGCCGACGGCCGGCAGCAGCACGAACCCGCCGGCGAGCGAGCCCCCAATCGCGCCGGCGGTGTTCCAGGCGTACACGCGCGCCGCATCCCGGCCGATCGCGTCGCGATCGGCGGAGGCGGCCGCGACCGCGAGGGGAAAGACGGCGCCGAGCGCGCACGAGGCGGGCAGCAGCAGCAGCGCGACGCCGAGCGCCTGCCGCGCGACGATCGAGCCGAACGCGGCGGCGGGATCCGACACCTGCGCGGCGACGATCAGCGGAAGGCGCGACGCGGCGAACCACGCGGCCGTTGACGCCGCCGCGGCGGTCGCCGCCAGCATCACCGCCAGCCACGTCAGCGTCGCGGTCGATCGCCGCGCGAGCCGCGCGCCGGCGCTCGATCCGATCGCGAGCCCGACGACCACCGACGCGACGACGATCGCGAAGGCGTAGGTCGTCGGGCCGATGACGAGCGCGACGAGCCGCGTCCACGCCACCTCGTATACGAGCGCGACGAAGCCCGAGATGGCGGCGGCCGTCATCGCGACGCGCGGCGAGGGCACGGGCGGCGCCGCCGGCGCTCGCCGCGATCGCTCGCCCCGCCGCGCGTTCGCCCTGGAAGGCGCGATCGTCTTGCGCGGCTCGCGCGCGTCGTCCGCGTGGATGGCCGGCCCGCGCGACGCGATCCACAACGCGCCGGCCGCTGCGGCGCCGTTGAGCGCGGCGCCGGCGATCGTCGCCCCGCGGAGACCGATCGCCGGAATCAGCCAGAAGCCGGCCGCGATCGCGCCGGCCGCGGCGCCTGCCGTGTTCGCCGCGTACAGCACGCCGGCGTCCGCCGCCGCGGCGGCGTACCAGCCGGTGGCGACGGGAAAGGTGGCGCCCATCGCGGCCGCCGGGATGCCGACGAGCACGAGGCTGATCGTCAGCCGGACGATCGCGAAGGGGATGGAGGCGTCGCCGTTGGCGTAGGTGGCCGCAAGGAGCGGCTCGGTGGCGGCGAGCGCGATCGGCAGGAGGAGCGCGCAGGCGGCGACGCCGAGCTCGAGCGCCGCGTACGCGCGCAGATTCGCGGCCGGCGTGCGGCGGTGCGAACCGGCTGCCCACGCGCCGATCGCGAGGCCGCCCATCAGGGCGGCAAGCACCGTGCTCACCGCCGCGGACGTGTGTCCCATGCGCAGCGTGAGCAGCCGCGTCCAGACCACCTCGTACACGAGCGCCGCGGCGCCAGATGCGGCGTAGAGGACGAGGAAGAGCCGTCGCACTCCGTGATGATAGGGTCAGATTGCGCGCGGACGCACGAACGCGTTGCAAACGTGTAGGGCGAGGCTTTCAGCCTCGCCTTGGCGACCCTGAAAGGGTCGCCCTGCGTCCGAGTTTGCAACGCGCTCCAGTCGTCAAGCGATCGACAAACAATTAGAACGTGAACGCCGCCCCGATGCGCACGACGCGGGCCGAGGTGATGCCGGTCACGGTGCCGAACTGCGTGCCCGTCAGGTAGTTCACGCCCGTGATGCCGCTGCTGTTCAGGGCGTTGAACAGCTGGAAGTTCATCTCGACGTTCCGCCCCGCCCCGATCGGGAACCGCTTCGCCGCCTTGAGCGCCACGATCTGCACGGCGGGCGATTTGAACTCCCCGTAGTCGCCCATGCGCAGCGTCACGGTTCCCTGCCGAAGCACCGTGGACGGCGCCGAGAAGACCATCGTGCGCTCGCCGGGGAAGCCCGACTGCGCGCGGTACGACGCGGAGAACGCCACGTCGTACGGCAGGTTGTAGGTGCCGCTCGCGCGTCCCTCCCAGTACCACGTGTTGTCGATCGGGAAGCGCTCGTCGTTGGGGCTCTGCGGGACCGCGGCGTTCCCCGACGTGCCGGTGAGCCACTGGTGGTTCTTCGTCGTCCAGAACGAGGCCGTGCCGGTCCACTTCTTCGAGTACCGCTTCGTCGCCGCAATCTCGAAGCTGTGGAAGATGTCGGCGCGATCGGTCGACGCGTTCGACGCCTTCAGGAAGTTGAACGCCGAGCCGACCTCCGACGCGGGGTACGTATAGATCGTCACCGGACTGCCGTTCTGATCCAGGAACGGCGTCGCCGGCGTCGCGACCACCCAGTCGGCGTACGGCCGGAGGTACTGCGTGTTGAAGTACAGGTTCTCGACGCGGTGATACACGTAGCCGGCGCTCACCGCCACGTTGGCCACGAGCTCGCGCTCGACGCGCGCCGTGTACTCCCACGTCTTGTTCTGCTTCAGATCCGGGTTGACGACCGAGTTGATGCCGCCGGTCGCGCTGAGCGCCGTGCGCGACGGGATGCTCGCGAGAAAGTCCGGCGTCACGTCGCAGCTGGTGTTGTTGAACGTGTTGTTCTTGAACGCCGTCGGCACGCACGGGCCGGTCCACGCGTAGGTCTGCGTCGCCTGCGCGTTCGGGTTGAAGTTGTTCGCGTAGAGATCGCCCATCGTGTCGCCGAACAGCCCGAACGATCCTTTGATGACGGTCTTGCCGTTGCCGTTCACGTCCCATGCGGCGCCGGCCCGCGGCACGACGTCGGTCCACGTGAGGACGTCACCCTTCGGGTACGTCTTCGCCGGGAAGATCTGGCTGAACTGGCCCGCTTCCTTCGTCTGCTCCGGGTAGTAGTTGTGATACCGCTCCCAGCGCACGCCGGCGTTGATCGTGACGCGCTTCAGCGTGTAGGTGTCCGTGAGGTACGCCGGTTGGCTGAGCAGCGTGTTCTGCGAGTTCGAGAACGGGAAGTTGTAGATGACGATCTGCGACGGCACGCCGCGCGTGAACTGCAGCTGGTAGTCGCCCGCCCGCTTGTCGACCAGGATGCGCGTCGCCGCGAACTCCCAGTCGTCGGTGGTGCCGATCTTGAGCTGGTGCGTGCCG
>QHWK01000448.1:6956-9403 GCA_003223775.1 Acidobacteriota bacterium | reverse complement strand
GCGCTGGCCGCGCAATCGACCGGATCGTGAAGATCGATGACGCGCGCGACGTCGCGATCGCCCCGCCGAGGCCGATGATGATGACGCTGGCACGCGCCGAACCCTCGCAGGCCCCGACGCCGATCGACAGCGGCGAAATCGAGATCCGCGCGCGCGTGACGCTCACCGCCTCGATGAAATGAGTCGCGAAGCCGCCGCCTCGATTCCGACTTCGCTGACGCCCGAAGGATACGAGCTCGCACGCCGCGCACTGATGCGCCGCGATCCGATCCTCGGCGGGGCGATCAAACGAATCGGTCCGTGCCGCATGGCCGATCGCCAGCGCAGCGATCATCTGAGCGCGCTCGTCGGCGCGATCGTCAGCCAGCAGCTCTCGACGAAGGCGGCCTCGACGATCTTCGGCCGCTTCGTCGCGCTCTTCCCCGACAACCGCATTCCCGACGCCGCGGCCATCGCCGCGCAGGGCGACGCCGCGCTGCGCGCCGTCGGCCTCAGCGGCCAGAAAGTGGGTTACCTCCGCGATCTGTCCGGGCGCATCGCCGACGGGCGCCTCGATCTCGACGCGCTCGACTCGCTGCCAGACGACGCCGTCGTCGAGCGGCTGACGGCGGTGAAGGGATTCGGCCGCTGGACGGCGGAGATGTTCCTCATGTTCCGCCTGCACCGCCCCGACGTCCTGCCCGCCGGCGATCTCGGGATCGTCAACGCGATCCAGCGGCTCTACAAGCTGCGGAAGCGTCCGGACGCCAAGCGCATCCTGAAGATGGGCGAGGCCTGGAAGCCGTATCGATCGGTGGCGTCGTGGTACCTGTGGCAGACGCTCAGAAACGAGCCTTTGTCCAAAGCAGCAGGTAGCCCGCCGCGATCGCGATCAACGTCCCGCGCTCGCTGAAGAGCGTCTGCCGCCAGGAGAACCGGCGCGCGGAGGCGGCACCGGGAGCAGAGACCGCGAAGCGCGAAGGCGCAAACCGCGAAGGCACCCATCGGGGTACTCGCGACGCGTACGCGTGGTAGCCGTCGCCGAGGCGCGACTCCAGCATCTGCTCCTCCCAGCGGACGATCGCGTGATACTCCGCGGCGAGCACCACGAGAATCCCCGGCGCGAGCCACAGCAGCCGCGCGGTCACCGCAAAGCCGACCCATAGCGCGATGTTGCCGATGTACAGCGGATTGCGGACGTAGGCGAAGGGTCCGCTCGCAATCAGGGGCCCGAGCCGATCGCTGCGCGTGCGCGAAATGGCGCCGATGTGCTGCACGCCCCACAGCCGCAGCGCCTCGCCGGCGAGCGTGAGGGCGACGCCGGCGGCGATGAGCGCGGCCGACGGGGGCGCCAGGCCGATTCGAAGCGTCAGAATAGCGAGCGCAACCGGAAGCGGAACCAGCGTACGGCGCCGAAAGAGCCAGCCGCCGAGGCGGGTCGTGAAGTCGGGTTGAGGCGGCACGAAGGTTCGTCAGTTTGACAGCGGACGGCGGGTTGATAAAATCAGGACTCATTCGGTCGGATATCGGCATGGCTCCCTCGAACACCTCATCGGTTCTCGATCGAGCGCCGGGATCGTCGGTGCTCGACATGATCGGCCGCACGCCGCTCGTGCGCCTGCATCAGTTCGAGCGCGAAACCCCGGGCGTCGAGCTGTACGCGAAGGCGGAGTGGCAGAATCCCGGCGGGTCGGTTAAGGATCGCGCCGCCGCGCGGATGATTCTCGATGGCGAGGCCTCCGGAAAGCTCACGCCGGCGAAGACGATTCTCGATGCGACGTCGGGCAACACCGGCATCGCCTACGCGATGGTCGGCGCCGCGCGCGGCTACACGGTCAAGCTCTGCGTACCGGAGAACGCGAGCCCCGAGCGCAAGCTGATCCTCCGCGCGCTCGGCGCCGAGCTCGTGCTTACCAATCCGCTCGAGAGCACCGACGGCGCCATCCGCGAGGCGCGCCGCCTCTACGCCGAAGATCCGGACCGCTATTTCTACCCGGACCAGTACAGCAACGACGCGAATTGGAAGGCGCACTACGACACGACAGCGCCCGAGATCATCGAGCAGACGAGCGGCCGGCTGACGCACTTCGTCGCCGGGCTCGGCACGAGCGGCACGTTCATCGGCACGGGCCGCCGGCTGCGCAAGCACAGCGCCGCCGTGAAGCTGATCTCGTTTCAACCCGACTCGCCGTTTCACGGGCTCGAGGGGTTGAAGCACATGGAGTCGGCGATCGTGCCCGGCATCTACGATCCGACGCTCGCCGACGAGGACCTTCGGATCGGCACCGAACGCGCGTATCGAATGGTGCGCCGGCTCGCGCGCGAAGAGGGATTGCTGGCCGGCATCTCGTCGGGCGCCGCCGTCGCGGCGATGCTGGACGTCGCCAGGCGGCTGACGAGCGGCGTCCTCGTGACGGTGTTTCCCGACGGCGCGGCGCAGTATCTGAACGAAAGCTTCTGGAACGTGA
>QHWK01000448.1:0-6942 GCA_003223775.1 Acidobacteriota bacterium | reverse complement strand
ACCCGCACGAGTGCTGCGGCGCGCTCGTTGGACGCGACGGGCGCGTCGCCGATATCGTGCCGCTGCCGAACACGACCGAGGTGGGGCCGCGGCGGCGGTTTCTCGTGCGGCCGTCCGACTATCGCGAAGCGGAGCGGCGCGCGACCGAGTTAGGCGGCGAGCTGCTCGGCTTCTATCACTCGCACCCGGATCATCCGGCGCGGCCGTCGCAGTACGACCTGGATCATGCGTGGCCGACCTTCGCCTACATCATCGTCGCCGTGGCCAACGGAACGGCGAACGAGATGACGGTCTGGTTTCTCAAGGACGATCGATCGAGCTTCGAAGAGGGCACTCTGCATCATGGCGAAAATCCTCATCCCGACACCGCTCAGGCCGTACACGGATAAGCAGGACGCGGTCGACGCGAGCGGCGCGACCGTCGGCGAGCTGCTCGCGGATCTGACGCGGAAGCACGCCGGCCTGAAAGCGCATCTCTACAACGAGCAGGGCCGACTGCGCAGCTTCGTCAACGTATACGTGAACGACGAGGACATCCGGTATCTGCAGAAGGAGCAGACGCCCGTCGCGGCGAACGACACCGTGAGCATCATCCCGTCGGTGGCGGGCGGCGCCGGTCCGGAAAAGGGGTACGACCCCTTTTCGACCGCCGCGGTCGCCGAAAAGGGGTCGTACCCCTTTTCCGATCGCGAAGCGCCCGCGCTCACCAACGACGAAGTGAAGCGCTACTCGCGGCATCTCATCATGCCGGAGGTCGGCGTCGACGGTCAGCGGAAGCTGAAGGCCGCGAAGGTGCTCTGCATCGGCGCCGGCGGACTCGGATCCCCGGTCGCGATGTACCTCGCCGCCGCCGGCGTCGGCACCCTCGGCCTCGTCGACTTCGACGTCGTCGATTTCAGCAACCTGCAGCGGCAGATTCTGCACTCGACGCCTGATGTCGGGCGGCCGAAATTGCAGTCGGCGAAGGAAAAGCTGCACGCGCTGAACCCGGAGATCGAAATCCGCACGCATGAAGTCGCGCTTTCGTCGCAGAACGCGCTCCAGCTCTTCGAGCCGTACGACATCATCGTCGACGGAACTGACAATTTTCCGACGCGCTATCTCGTGAACGACGCATGCGTCCTGCTTGGCAAACCGAACGCCTACGGCAGCATCTTCCGGTTCGAGGGCCAGGCGTCGGTGTTCGCGACCAAAAACGGCCCGTGCTATCGCTGCCTCTACCCCGAGCCGCCGCCGCCAGGTCTGGTGCCCAGCTGCGCCGAAGGAGGGGTGCTCGGCGTGCTGCCGGGATTGATTGGCGTGATCCAGGCGACGGAAACCGCGAAGCTCATCATGGGGATCGGCGAGCCGCTGATCGGCCGGTTCCTCATCTACGACGCGCTGCGGATGCGTTTCCGCGAGCTCAAGCTTCGGAAAGACCCGGACTGCCCGGCGTGCGGCACACACCCCACGGTCACGAAGCTCATCGATTACGAGCAGTTCTGCGGCATCACGCCTGCCGCGCCGGAGCCGGTTATCGTGAACAACGCCACCGAATTGACCTCTGTCGAGCTGAAACAGCGGCTCGATCGCGGCGAGAAGCTGACGATTGTCGACGTCCGCGAGCCGAACGAGCTGCAGATCAACCGGATTCCGGGTTCGGTCCACATCCCGCTCGGTGACATCCCGAAGCGCTACAACGAGCTCGATCCCGACGCCGAGCTCGTCATGCAGTGCAAATCGGGCGTGCGGAGCGCGAAAGCGGCCGAGTTCCTGCGCTCGGTCGGGTTCAAGCGCGTGCTGAACCTGAAGGGGGGCATCCTCGACTGGATCGACAAGGTCGATCCAAGCCAGCCGAAATACTGATCGGGCGCGTAGTCGAGCGAGTCGAAGGATGGTAATATACGACTATCGCGGTCGGATATGCTGAGGCTCTCGAAAAAGGCGGATTACGCGTTGATGGCCATGAAACACCTCGCGCTGCGCGAGGATCGGGGCTCGTCGAGCGCCCGTGAGATTGCGGCGCTCTACGACATCCCGATCGAGTTGATGGCGAAGGTGCTGCAGCGGCTCGTCCGTCGAGGTCTGCTCGCCTCGCAGCAGGGGACGCGCGGCGGATATCAGCTCGCCCGCGGTCCGGCGCAGATTTCGGTGGCCGATGTCATCCAGGCGATCGACGGCCCGGTCGCGGTCACGGCCTGCTCGACCGACGAGGGTCAGCAGTGCGAGCAGTTCTCGAAATGCAACGTGCGCGATCCGCTGTGGCGCGTGCGCGAACGAATTCTGGCGGCGCTCGGCGAGTGCACCATCGCGGAGCTGGCCGCCGATCCGCCGCCGCGGCCGCTCGCGAAGGCGGCGGTGTTTGTCGGGCGACCCTTTTAGGGTCGCCAGAAAAGATGACGATGGCGATCAAGCTTCCGATTTACATGGACTATCACGCGACGACGCCGGTGGACCCGCGCGTCCTCGAGGCGATGATGCCGTACTTCCACGAGAAGTTCGGCAACGCCGCCAGCCGCAACCATCCGTTCGGCTGGGAAGCCGAAGAGGCGGTCGACAAGGCGCGCAAGCAGGTGGCCGATCTCATCGGCGCGAACGCGAAAGAGATCGTCTTCACCAGCGGCGCGACCGAGTCGGACAACCTCGCGATCAAGGGCGTTGCGGAGATGTATCGCGAGAAGGGCAACCACATCATCACGTGCGTGACCGAGCACAAGGCGATCATCGACACGTGCAAGCGGCTCGAGAAGGAAGGCTACCGCGTCACCTATCTGCCGGTGCAGAAGGACGGCCGCATCAGCCTCGACGAGCTCCGCGCGGCGATCACCGACAAGACGATTCTCATCACGATCATGGCGGCCAACAACGAGATCGGCGTCATCCAGCCCATCGCGGAGATTGGCGCGATCGCGAAAGAGAAAGGCATCCTCTTCCACACCGACGCGGTGCAGATCGCCGGCAAGGTGCCGTTCAACGTGAACGAGCTCGGCGTCCACATGGCCTCGCTGAGCGCCCACAAGATGTACGGGCCGAAAGGCGTCGGCGCGCTCTACGTCCGGCGTCGCAACCCGCGCGTGCTGCTCGCGCCGATCATCGACGGCGGCGGCCACGAGCGCGGCATGCGGTCCGGCACGCTCAACGTCCCCGGCATCGTCGGCTTCGGCAAGGCGGCGGAGCTGTGCAAACAGGAGCTGGCGACCGAAGGCGAGCGGCTGCGCGGCCTGCGCGATTACCTGAACGACAAGCTGCACCGTCAGCTCGACGAGATCTACATCAACGGATCGGTGGCGCACCGGCTCCCGCACAATCTCAACATCAGCTTCGCGTACGTCGAGGGCGAGTCGCTGCTGATGGGGATCAACGACGTCGCGGTCTCGTCGGGTTCCGCGTGCACGTCGGCGAGCCTCGAGCCGTCGTACGTGCTCAAGGCGCTCGGCGCGGGCGACGATCTCGCGCACTCCTCGATCCGCTTCGGTCTCGGTCGCTGGACGACGAAGGAAGAAGTCGATTACGTCGCGGACAAGCTGACGTCGGTCGTCAGCCGGCTGCGCGACATGTCACCGCTCTACGAACTGGCGAAGGAAGGCGTCGATCTGTCCACGATGCAGTGGCAGACCGAGGGACACTGAGAGCAGGCCTGAAGGCCTGCGCTACCGGAGCTAACGGTAGCGCGGCCCTTCAGGGCTGCCATTGAATCGGTAGCGCAGCCCTTCAGGGCTGCCATGAGGCACAGATGGCTTACTCGAACAAGGTAATCGACCATTACGAGAATCCGCGCAACGTCGGTTCGCTGCCGAAAGACGACGTCAACGTCGGCACGGGACTGGTCGGCGCGCCGGAGTGCGGCGACGTGATGAAGCTGCAGGTCAAGGTGAACCCCGAGACCGGCATCATCGACGATGCCAAGTTCAAGACGTTCGGCTGCGGATCGGCGATCGCCTCGTCCAGCCTCGCGACCGAGTGGCTGAAAGGGAAGACCGTCGACGAAGCGCTGGCGATCAAGAACACCGACATCGTGAACGAGCTGAGCCTGCCGCCGGTGAAGATCCACTGCTCGGTGCTCGCCGAGGACGCCATCAAGGCGGCGATCGCCGACTA
The DNA here is from genome assembly GCA_003223775.1 of Acidobacteriota bacterium. Taxonomy (GTDB): domain Bacteria; phylum Acidobacteriota; class Vicinamibacteria; order Vicinamibacterales; family CAVVIG01; genus QHWK01. Next base: position 2,865 of record QHWK01000448.1, on the reverse strand, counting down.
CAAGAAGAAGAAGACGGCCGACGTGAAGGCGGCCGAGAAGGTCGCTCAGCCGACCGCCTGACCATGGCTGATCGCACAGCGGTGATGGCAATCGAGATCTCCGAGACCGCGGCGCGGAAGATTCGCACGCTGATGTCCAAGCAAGGGATCAGCGACGGCGGGCTCCGCGTCGGCGTGAAGGGCGGCGGCTGCTCGGGGCTGAGCTACACCTTCTCGTGGGAGAAGCAGCCGCGGCTCGGCGACGAAGTCTTCGAGGGGCCGGAGGGCGCGAAGATTTTCGTCGACAAGAAGAGCCTGCTATATCTGAACGGCACCGTCCTCGACTACGACACGAACTTGATCAGCAAGGGCTTCGTGTTCAACAACCCGAACGCGAAGACCACCTGCGGCTGCGGCAGCTCTTTCGGCGCGTAAGCGCGCCTCGTATGTCTTCCTCGACAACCGCGACGCTTCAGGTGTGCCGCGAGTGCGGCGCCGGCGCGCCCCTCGACGCGCACTTCTGCCCGCAGTGCACGAAAATCCTGGCCCTCGGGCGCCACGGCGACTACTTCGGCTTCCTCGGCCTGCCGCGAAAACTGAACATCGACGGCGCGGATCTCGAGCGGCGCTTCCGCGAGTTGAGCCGCCAGTTTCATCCCGACTACTTCTACAACGCATCGCCCGCCGAACGGCGCGCGAGCCTGGAGCGCTCGTCGTATCTGAACGACGCGTATCGCACGCTGAAGAATCCGGCGGCGCGCGTCGAGTACCTGCTGGCGCTCGAGGGCTTCGGCGCGAAAGGGCCGCAGGAGGCGTCCAAGGCGGTGCCGCCGGCGCTGCTCGAGGAAGTGTTCGCGCTGAACGAGGAGCTCGACGAAATCCGGGAGGCGCGCTCGGGCGGCGCGCCGGCCGACGCGTGGAGGCCGCGGCTCGAGCGCGCGCGCGCGCCGATCGAGGCTAGGCGCGCGGCGCACGAAGCGGACCTGCGGAATTTGTCGGCGCGCTGGGACGCGCTCGTCGATCGCGGCGACGCGGCCTCGGAGCGGCGCACGGTGCTCGAATCGCTGCGCAACAGAATCCTGGAGCGCAACTACATCAACAATCTGCTCGCGACGATCGCGCGCGAGCTGGGCAGTCATGAGTAAGGTTGTCGGCATCGATCTCGGCACGACGAATTCCCTCGTGGCCTACGTGAAAGACGGCGCGCCGGTCGTGATCCGCGACGAGAGCGGAGACGGTCTTGTCCCGTCGGTGGTCTCGGTCGCCGGGGACGGCACGGTGCACGTCGGCCGCGACGCCGAGCGCCGCCTGCTCACCGACGCGCAGCGCACGGCGTACTCAATAAAGCGCTTCATGGGCAAGGGGCGCGAGGACGTGCGGCACGAAGCGGAGCACTTTCCGTTTCGCGTGAGCCGAGAAGGTGACCGAGGCGGTCATCACCGTCCCGGCCTACTTCAACGACGCGCAGCGCAACGCCACCAAGGACGCCGGCAAGATCGCCGGCCTCGAGGTGCTGCGGATCATCAACGAGCCGACGGCGGCCTCGCTCGCCTACGGCCTCGACAAGCGGCACACGGGCCTCATCGCCGTCTACGATCTCGGCGGCGGCACGTTCGACATCTCGATCCTGCGCGTCGAGGACGGCGTCTTCCAGGTGCTCGCGACCAACGGCGACACGCACCTGGGCGGCGACGACATCGACGTCCTGCTGATGGACACCGTGCTCGGCGATCGCGCGCGCACGGCCGAGGACGTCCAGGCGGTGCGGCAGGCGGTCATCCAGGCCAAGTGGGATCTGTCCGATCGCGAGGAGACGACGCTGAACGGGCGGCGATTCAGGCGCGCGGAGTTCGAGGCGCTGATTGCGCCGATCGTCGAGCGCACCGTCGGGCCCGTGCGGCAGGCGCTGGCCGACGCCGGGCTCGAGCCGTCGCAGATCGACGAAGTCGTGCTCGTCGGCGGATCCACGCGGATTCCGCTGGTGCGCCGCCGCGTCGAGGAGATCTTCGGAAAGACGCCGCACAGCGAGCTGAACCCGGACGAGGTCGTGGCGCTCGGCGCCGCGGTGCAGGCCGATATCCTCGTCACCGGCAACCGCGAGATGCTGCTGCTGGACGTGACGCCGCTCTCGCTCGGCATCGAGACGATCGGCGGCGTCGTCTCGAAGATCATCATGCGCAACTCGACGATCCCGGCGTCGGGCAGCGAGATGTTCACCACCGCGGTCGACAACCAGACGGCGGTGGACATCCACGTGCTGCAGGGCGAGCGCGAGCTCGTCGCCGACAACCGATCGCTCGCGCGCTTCAGGCTGCGCGGCATCCCACCCATGCCCGCGGGCATGGCGCGCGTGCAGGTGCAGTTCCAGATCGACGCGAACGGCATCCTGAGCGTCACGGCGCGCGAGCTGCGCACCGACGTCGAGCAGACGATCGAGGTGAAGCCGTCCTACGGGCTCACCGACGAGGAAGTCGAGCGCATGCTGCTCGACTCGTTCGAGCACGCCGAGGCCGACTTCGCCGCGCGGCTGCTGATCGACGCGCGCAACGAGGCCGAGGCCGTCATCCAGGCGACCGAGAAGTCGCTGCGCCATCCCGACTTCGCGGCGATCGAGAAAGACGAGCTCGCGGCCGGCGAACGGCAGAAGATCGAGTCGGTGCTGGCCGGGCTGCGGATGGTGCTCAACTCGACGGATCGCGAGACGATCCAGAAATGGACGCACGCGCTCAACGACGCGACGCAGCACCTCGCCGAGGTGATCATGAACCGGACGGTGAAGGCTGCCCTCTCGGGCCGCAGCGTGGACGACGTGTAGAGATGGGGTACTGATGCCGAAGGTCACGTTCATCATCGACGGCGAGCCGACCATCGTCGAGTTCGAGCACG
>QHWK01000447.1 GCA_003223775.1 Acidobacteriota bacterium | reverse complement strand
TCACAATACAGCGTCGTGCCGGTTCCGCGGATTTCCCGAGAAGATCTGAAGCAGCGCCTCGATTCCGGGGCGCCCATCGTCGTCATCGACGCCCGGCTCAAATACCCCTACGAACACAGCACTGTGAAACTGCCGGGCGCGATTCGCGTCAACGGCCAGGCCGCGACCGCCGCGCTTCCGCGCGATCGCGAGATCGTCGTCTACGATTCCGATCCGAACGAAGTCGCCAGCTCGACTGTTGCGGCCGAGCTCATCCGTCAGGGCTACCGCGCCGTGGCGCTCAAAGGCGGCATCAGCGAGTGGGTTGCCGCCAACCTGCCGACCGAAACGAAAGAAGCGCCGAAGCAGGCGCCGCCCGAACCGGGCGCACTGAAAGGCTAGCCCGTCGATTCCTGATCTCTCGCAGACCCTTGGACAGCTCGCGTCCCTGGCCGCGATCCGGGGCGACGCCGACGAACATGCGCTGTTGATCCGAGCCGCCGATCGCGCGCGCGCGCGGCACGTCCGGACCGAAGGCGATCTCGAACCGCTCTTCAGCCATTCCTCGAACGCCGACGATCGCGCGGTGCTCACGCGCCTCCGGCAGATTTACGAGGCGGGCGGCTGGGTCCTCGTCGAATCGGCCGTCGCCGATCTGCCTGCGGATCTTCGATGGCTCTACGAATCGGACGCGGTCACGCTGCCGCAGCTCGCGGCGATCCACGAGGCGACCGGCGCGACGTCGACGGCGGATCTCGCGGCCGCGGCCGCCGAGCATCGCATCCGCGGCGAAGTGGGACCGGAGGTCGAAGAGCGCATTCGCGCCGCGCTGCCGAACCTGCGCGCGCTCATGCCCCGGATCGCGCTCGGCCGCGCGGCGGCGATCGCGGAGCCGTTCCTGACGGCGCTGCGCGCGATGCCGGAGGTCGCGTGGGCCGAGCCGACGGGATCGCTGCGGCGCGGCGAGGACATGATTGGCGACATCGACATCCTGGCCCCGGCGTCGGAGCCGGCGCCGGTGTTCGACGCGCTGCTCCGCCTGCCGCAGTCCTCGCGGGTGCTGTATCGCCGCGAGCGTCGCATCTATCTGCTGAGCGAGCGTTCCCAGGTCGCCGTGCGCGTGCCGGAGCCGTCGCGCGCCGGCGGGCGGCTGCTCTACCTCACCGGATCGATCGGGCATGTCGACGCGCTTCGCGAGCACGCGCGGACGCGCGGCCTGACGCTCGGCGCCGACGGCCTCGCCGCCTCCGACGGCACCGCGATGGCGGCGGCGGCGGAGGACGAGATCTACCGCGCGCTCGACCTGCCCTGCATTCCGGTCGAAATCCGGCAGGGCAACGGCGAGGTGGCCGCGGCGGCGCGCGGCGAGCTGCCCGAGCTCGTGGCGCGCCGCGACATTCGCGGCGACCTGCACATGCACTCGATCTACAGCGACGGCCGCGACGCGATCGAGACGATGGTGGAAGCGTCGCGCGCGCTGGGCTACGAGTACATCGCGATCACCGATCACTCGCAGCGATCGGCGGCGTCCCACAACCTCACGGTGGACGACGTCCACCGGCAGGCGGACGAGATCGCGGCGCTGCGCGAGCGGTTCCCCGACATCGCGATCCTGCACGGCTGCGAAGTCGACATCCTGCCGGACGGCCGGCTCGATTTCGTCGATCAGGTGCTGTCGCGGTTCGACGTCGTGCTCGCGTCGCTGCACGAGAGCGCGGGACAGAGTCCGGAGCAGCTGCTCAAGCGCTACGGCGCGGCGATGCAGCATCCGCTCGTGTCGATCATCACGCATCCGTCGAACCGCATGGTGCCGCACCGGCGCGGCTACGACATCGACTACGATCGGCTGTTCGAGCTCGCCGTCGAGACGGAGACGATCGTCGAAGTCGACGGCGCGCCGGGGCATCTCGATCTGGACGGAGCGCTCGCGAGGCGCGCCGTGGCCGCCGGCGCGATGCTCGTGATCAACAGCGACTGCCACCGCGCCGAGCTGCTCGATCGCCAGATGACCTTCGGCATCACGATGGCGCGGCGCGGCTGGGTCGAGCCGCGGCACGTCGTCAACACGCGTCCGCTCGACGCCGTGCGCGCCGCGATCGTCGCCAAGCGATCGCGCTGACGCCGAATGCACGGCGCCGAAATCGAATCCGCGGACTACACCAAGGCGCGGTTCCGTGTACGCCGTGACGTTCGATCGGGCCCCGTGTATGCCGCCCTCACGGCGATCGCGGCGTTCCTCCTCTATCACGCGACGCTTCTTCCCGGCTTCGATTTCGGCGACACCGGATCGTTTCAGACGGCGGTCTCGACGCCGCTGATCACGCCGCGCGACGGCTACCCGCTGTACTTCGCGATCGGCAAGCTCGCGGTCTGGCTCACGCGCGCGGAGCCCGCGCGCGCGCTCAATCTCGCGTCGGCGGTCGAGGCGGCCGTCGCATGCGGGTTGGTGGCGCTCGTGGCGGCGGAATTGTCGGGCATCGCGGCGGCGGGCGCGGCGGCGGCGCTGCTGCTCGCGACGTCGTACACGTTCTGGAGCCAGGCTGTCATCGCGGAGGTGTACGCGCTGCACATCGCGTTCGTCGCCGGGTCGACGCTGCTGCTGCTGCGGTGGTCCAATCGCCCGACGACGGCGCGCCTGACGGCGTTTTTTGCCGTCTACGCGCTCGGCTTCGGCAATCACCTGTCGATGATTCTGCTGCTTCCTGCCTTCACGATCTTCCTGCTGCTGTCGGCGCCGCACGGCTGGCGATCGATGTTCGCGTGGCGGATCGTCGGGCTCGCGCTCGCGTGCGCGGCCGTCGGCGCGCTGCAGTACGCGTGGAACGTCCGCACGATGTGGCTGCTCCCGAATCCGCCGGACGGGCTGGTCGAGGCGCTGCAGCGCTTCTGGTTCGACGTCACCAAGAGCGACTGGCGCGACACGATGGTGATGACCGTGCCGCGCGCGCTCCTCGGCGATCGCGCGGCGATGTACTGGTTCGACCTGCGGCAGCAGTTCGGGATCGCCGGACCGCTCGTCGCCGCGGCAGGCCTCGCGGCGCTCGCGGCGGCGAACTGGCGCCGCGCCGTGCTCGTCACCGGTCTCTTCGCCGTCAACGCCGCGTTCGCCTTCGGCTACAACGTCGGCGACACGCACGTGTTCTATCTGCCGTCGCACGCGTTGGTTGCCATCCTCGCCGCGCCGGCCATCGCGCTCGGCGCGCGAGCCGCGCCGCGCGGCGGCGCGATCGCGGCGGCGCTCGTCGCGGCGTACGCCTGCGCGCGCGGATACGCTGACCTCCCGGCGCTCGATCGCCGCGCGGATCGCCGGCCCGAGCAGGTCATCGCCGCGCTCACCGCCGGCCTCGACGACCGGAGATCGATTCTCGTCGAGGATCTCAACTGGCAGATTCAGAACGGGCTGTCCTATTACGCGAGCGTGACGCGGCCCGAGGTCGCGTGGGCGCGGATGCCCGACGTGCTGTTGTACGCGCCGGCGTTTGTCGCCGACAATGCCGCCATCGGACGCGAGGTGACGCTGACCGAGCGCGCGCGCGCGACAGCCGAGCGCGCGTACGGCCCGCTCCTCGAGATCGCGCGCGACGCGCGCGTGCCGGCGCCACCGCTGTCCGAGGCCGCGCGCGGGCTGCCGAGGGGCACGCGGTATGTCGTCACGATCCTGCGGCCCTCGCGCGATCTCGCGCTCGACCGCGCCGAGCTCGCGCGCCTGCTGCGCGCGCTCTCCGCGCAATCGATCGCGCCGCCCGACGACGACTACGCCGTGATCGCCGGCGTCACCGGCCGGCCGCCGGCGCTCGACGTCCAAAAGAGGCGACCGTTTCGCCAGCGTCTGCGCATCGACCAGACGGACGTGGAGGTGCGGATGGACTCGTGGCTCCCGTTCGACACGATCCGCCGCATGGGGTTCGGACACGTCATCGCTGCGCGCGAGCACACCCTCATCGTCGAACGCGGCGTCAGCTTCGCCGCGTTCGATGCCGCCGGACGTCCGTTGCGGACGGCGTACGCGTCGAACATCTTCGCGCCGCAGGCACGCTACCTCGTCAGTGCGGCCGTCGCCCCATGACATCTGATATGGTTGCTTCGATGCGTGCCGCAGCCGCGTGCGTCGCCGCCGTATGGCTCGCCGCGGCGCCGCGCGCCGCCGATCTCGCGGCGCCGGAGCTTGCCGCGGCGCTGCAGAAGAAGATCGACGCCGTCCGCGACTTCTCCACCGATTTCACGCACACCTACGAAGGCGGCGTCCTCAGGAAGCAGATCACGGAGCGTGGCCGCCTGCTGGTGAAAAAGCCCGGCAAGATGCGCTGGGACTACACCGACCCCGAAAAGAAATCGTTCGTGTCCGACGGGGTGAAGCTGTATTCCTACATCCCCGCCGACAAGCAGGTGACCGTGTCGTCGGTCCCCCGCGAGGACGAAGCGAGCACGCCGGCCCTGTTTCTGGCCGGCAAGGGCAGCCTCACGAAGGACTTCACCGCCTCGCTGGTGCCGCCGCCGGCGGGGATGCCGGCGGGCGCCCGGGCGCTGAAGCTGGTACCGAAAGCCCGCCAGCGGGATTACGATTGGCTCACGCTCGTCGTCGATCCGGCCACGCTCGCGATCCGCGGCCTGCAGACGACCGACGCGCAAGGTGGAACGTCGAGCTTCTCCTTCGCGAATTTGAAGGAAAACGTCGGGGTGACCGATAACGAATTCGTGTTCAAGATTCCGCGCGGGGTTGATGTTGTTACTGCTCCCGCCCGCCCATAACGTGCGCGGCGCCGCCGGTCTGCTGGCCTGCCTCGCCGCAGCCGCGTGCGTCTCGTCGGCCGCGCTGCGCCACGGCAGCGACGCCGAGCGCCGGCAGGATTACGACCGCGCCGTCATCGAGTACACCAAAGCCATCCGCCAGCATCCCGACGACGCGAACGCGCGGCTCGGGCTCGATCGCGCGCGCCTGCGCGCGTCGCAGGATCACTTCCTCCGCGGCCGGCGGTTCGCGGCGACGGGCAAGCTCGATCAGGCGCTCGTCGAATACGAGGTCGCGTCGGAGCTCAACCCGAGCAACGGCGACATCGACGAAGACCTGCGCGCGACGCGCAACAAGCTGCGCGCGAAGGTCGCCGTCGCGCGCGAGGGGAAGACGGAGCT
>QHWK01000446.1 GCA_003223775.1 Acidobacteriota bacterium | reverse complement strand
CGTGCAGCAGGCAGGGGTTGGCGGACTGGGCGACCGGGGGATTGGCCCATGGCCCCGAGCCCGGCGGGTGAGTCGGCTAGCCGCGAGCCCCTACGGCGACAGGCGCCGCAGGCTGAGCCGCAGGCGCAGGCGGCGCGGATGGGCTCCAGCCAACACGCTTCAGCAGCGTTTCCATCCCGTTTTTGTCGATCGCCTTCGAGTACGCCTCTTCGGGCGGGACGATCTTCTTCGTGACGAGGTCCATCAGCGCGTCGTTCAGCGTGACCATCCCGACCGCCTTGCCGACCTGCATCATCGACTGGATCTGGAACGTCTTCGATTCGCGGATGAGGTTGCTGACCGCCGAGGTGACGATCAGCACCTCGAGCGCCGCGGCGCGGCCGCCGCCGATCTTCTTGCACAGCGTCTGCGAGATGACGCCCTTCAGCGATTCGGACAGCATGATGCGGATCTGCGCCTGCCGATCGGAGGGGAACTGATCGATCACGCGATCCACGGTGGACGCCGCCGTCGTCGTGTGCAGCGTGCCGAAGACGAGGTGGCCGGTCTCTGCCGTTTCGATCGCGATCGCGACGGTCTCGAGATCGCGCATCTCGCCGACCAGGATGATGTCGGGGTCCTCGCGCAGCGCGGCGCGCAGCGCGTTCTTGAACGACATCGTGTGGTTGTGGACCTCGCGCTGGTTGATCGCGCACGTCCTGTTCTCGTGCACGAACTCGATCGGATCTTCGATCGTGATGATGTGATCCTTCCGCGTGCGGTTGATGTAGTCGACCATCGCGCAGAGCGTCGTCGACTTGCCGGAGCCGGTCGGGCCGGTGACGAGCACGAGCCCCTTGTTCAACCTGCACAGGTTCAGGATCGCCGGCGAGAGCCCGAGCTGCTCCGCGGTGAGGATGTTGCTCGGGATGACGCGGAACACCGCGCCCATGCCCTTGCGGTCCATGAAGATGTTCGCGCGGAAGCGCGCGAGCCCGGGGATCTCGTACGCGAAGTCGGTGTCGCGCCGCTCGGCGAACTCCGCCTTGTTCTTCTCCGGGGTGATCGGATCGAGCAGCCGCTTCACCGTCGCGGGATCGAGCGCGGGGGCGGCGGCGTCGAGCGGCTGCATGTGGCCGTCCTTCCGCACGAGCGGCGTCGTGCCGACCGACAAGTGCAGGTCGGACGCCTTCGCCTCGCACATCAGGTGAAAGAACGCGTCGATTTCGGCCTTCATGCTTCGCTGATCTCCCGGAGCTCCACGATGTGCGCGCTGTTGACGATGACGGTCGCGTCCTGCGTCTCGACGTAGCGGAACGCGTCGGGCAGCCGCGCGTAGTCGCTCAGGCGATCGCGCCCGGTCGGACGGTACACGCGGACGTTGCCCTCGATCGATTCGCCGTTGGACAGCATGATGCGGACGCTCCGTTCGGTCGCCACGCTGTACCCGGGATCGAGCTGCGCTTCGATCGTGTCCTCGAGCAGCGTGACGAGCACCAGCTGCGATCGGTTGTACAGCACCGTATACGGGCTGGCGTCGGCGTTCAGCTCGAACGGAAAGAAGCCGGTCTCGGCGTTCAGCAGGTCGGCGACGCGCTCGGGGCCGCCGTGGCTCGCGCGCGAGCCGGCGAGGAAGAAACAGCCTCGCACGGCGGTGCCGGTCGTCAGGGTGAGGATCGCCTCCGCCCGCCGCTTCTCGACACGGAATTCTGACTCCTGGGACACGTCCTGAGAGGTATCGGCCCCGGAGAAGCGATACGATATATTCTCAATCCGGAGACTGTATGGGATTCACGCCAACCGACTCGATCTGGTTCAACGGCAAGCTGGTGCCCTGGAACGACGCAAAGGTGCACGTTCTGGCGCACGGCCTGCAGTACGGCACCGGCGTCTTCGAGGGGATGAAGTCGTACCCGACCGCCGACGGCCCCGCGATCTTCCGGCTCGACGCGCATCTCGAGCGCTTCCACAAGTCTGCGGAGATCTACGACCTCACGATTCCGTACTCGCACGCGGCGCTCGCGGACGCGAGCCTCGAGGTCGTGCGCGCGAACCGGCTCGAGATGGCGTATCTGCGCCCGATCGCGTTCTTCGACGCGGCGACGCTGAGCGTCTGGACGAAGGAGTGCCCCGTCACGGTCGCGATTGCCGCCGTGCCGACCGGCAAGTATCTGGTGAACGCCGACGCCGGCGTGCGCGTGACGATTTCGCCCGTCAGGAAGTACGACAACAACGCGATCCCCGCGTGGGCGAAGGCGTGCGGGCAGTACATCAACTCGGCGCGCGCCGTGAACGACGCGCAGCGCCGCGGCTTCGACGAAGCGATCCTGCTCAACTCGCAGGGGATGGTCGCCGAAGGATCCGGCGAGAATCTGTTCATCGTCAAGAACGGCGCGCTCACGACCAACGATCGCGACGCGAGCATCCTGATGGGCGTCACGCGCGCGTCGGTGCTCGAAATCGCGCGCGACCTCGGGATCGAGTCGCGCATCGCGCCGATCTCGGTCGAAGATCTCCTCGGCGCCGACGAGCTCTTCTTCACCGGCACGGCCGTCGAAGTGACCGCGATCCGCGAAGTGGACGGCCGCGCGATCGGCGAGGGCAAGCCGGGGCCGGTGACGCGCCGGATTCAGGAGACGTTCAATCAGGCGGTGCGCGGCGAGCTGCCCCAGTACCGCCGCTGGCTCTCGTTCGTGCGCCAGCCCGCGGCTTCCCGCGCCTGACGGTCGCGCAATCAAGAGCGCGTTTCAAAACTCGGACGTCGGGCGACCCTTTCAGAGTCGCCTGCCGAGGCTGAAAGCCTCGCCCGACACGTTTTGAAACGCGCCGTCAGAACTAGGAATGAAGAATTCGTCGAGGGCAATCATTACAAAGGAGTCGATCATGCGCCGTTTGTTTGCCGTTCTTCCGGTGCTCGCGCTCGCCGCCCACCCCGCGCTCGCGCAGGCGCCGGCGAAAGCCGCGCCCGCGCCGGCGGCCGCGCGCCAGTCGGCCGCCGCGAAAAAAGACCTCGTCGAGTTCGAGATGATGACGTGGCCTGAAGTGAAGGCCGCGATGGCCGCCGGCAAGACGACGGCCTTGTTCTACACCGGCGGCACCGAGCAGCGCGGGCCGCAGAACGTGAACGGCGGCCACACCCTCATGGGCCGCGAGATCGTGCGGACGATCGCGCAGCGGCTCGGCAACGCGATCGCGATGCCGGTGCTCGCGTACACGCCGAACAACGCGAGCGCCGATCTGCCGGGCACGATCGGCCTCACGCCGGAGCTCCTCGGCGCGATCCTCGAGCGCGTCACCGAGCAGGCGATGACGACCGGCTTCAAGAACGTCGTGCTGATGGGCGATCACGGCGGCGGCCAGCCGGCCACCTACGCCGAAGTCGCGAAGAAGATGGACGCGAAGTACGCGCCCGAAGGACGCCACGTCTACTTCTGCGACGAGGTCTACGCGAAGGCGCAGGGCGACTTCGACAAGTGGCTCGTCGAGCACGGCTACCCGAGCAGCTCGCACGCCGGCATCCCCGACACCTCGACGATGCTCTACCTCGGCGGCGACAAAGGGTGGGTGCGCAAGGACCTCGTCGCGACGGCGGAAGGCGATCCGGCGCCGCCGCGCGAGGCGCGCGGCCGCGGCCGCCAGAACGATCCGAACGCGCCGCCGCGCAAGAACAACGGCATCACGGGCGATGCGCGGCGATCTACCGCCGCGCTCGGCAAGATGGCGTTCGACATCAAGATCGATTACGCCGTGAAGCAGATTCAGGGCTTCCTCGCGAACCAGACGAAAACGACCGCGCAGAAGTAGGCCGGGCAGGCCGGGCGGGTCGGGCAGGTGCGCAGAGGCCGCAGAGAGACAAAGCGACCCCGCCCGACCTGCCAGGCCAGCGCGACCTGCCGGCCCTTACAGTAAGATTCGCCCATGGGAACTCCGGGCGCCGCGCCACCGCAGTCCGGCGTCGGGCCTTCGGCGATCGGTCATCTGCTGCGCGATCGCAGCCTGCGGCTCGCCGCGGGCCTCGCCGTCGCCGTCGCGATCCCCGTCGCCCTTCTCTTCTATTTCCAGTTCCGCGCGATCGGCGATCTCGAGCAGTCGTCGAGCGTCGTCCTGCGTCAACTGAGCCAGGAGACGGCGAACCGCCTCGTCAAGGACACGCAGGACGCGCTGAAGGCGCCGCAGATCAACGTGCTGCTCGGTATTCCGCAGCAGCAGGCCGAGCCGCTCGACCTGCCGGCGATCAAGAAAGTGTTCGACGCCGCCCTCGACAACGAGCCCTTCGTGACGCGGCTCTACGTCTGGTCCGACGAGACGCTCGCGCACCGCGGCGAGGTGCTCGCCTACGACCGCGAGCACCGCGAGTTCCGCGAGGATGCGGCGGAAGCGCCGCTCGTGCTGGGCAAGTTCCGCGAGCTCGCGCCGCAGAAGCGGGCCCTTTCGCTGTTCGAAGCGGCCATCGACGGGCGGCAGTCGTATTTCCAGTCGCAACTGCGGTTCGAGTTCCCGTCGCGCGACCGCATGACGAGCTTCGTCGCCGTGCGCGTCGACGCCGAGCGGCTGCGCTCGGAGTTCTTCCCCGCGTTCCTGCGCGCGAAGCT
>QHWK01000445.1 GCA_003223775.1 Acidobacteriota bacterium | reverse complement strand
CCGGCTACGGCAACGAGACGATTCCGCAGATCATCGACGCGCGCGCGCGGCCGCAGCGCGCGCTGATGGCGATCCTCGCCGGCGTCCTCGCGCTCGGCGTCTTCTTCGTCGTCCGCGCGGCGGCGCGGGAGGTGAAGGTCGCCGAGATGCGATCGAACTTCGTGTCGAGCGTGTCGCACGACCTGAAGACGCCGCTCGCGCTGATTCAGCTCTTCGCCGAGACGCTGGAGCTCGGGCGGCTGAAGAACACCGACCGCGCGCACGAGTACTACCGCATCATCAACAGCGAGGCGCGCAAGCTCACACGGCTGATCAACAACCTGCTCGACTTCTCGAAGATCGAGGCGGGGCTGCGTACCTACACCAAGCGCGAGGTCGTGGACCTCTCGGCGCTGACGCGCGGCGTCCTCGAGTCGCTCGAGAGCCAGTTCGTC
>QHWK01000444.1 GCA_003223775.1 Acidobacteriota bacterium | reverse complement strand
TGATGTCAGGCACCGAAAGCAGGGACGGCAAGTTCGCGGCCCAAAAAAAGTAAGGGTGGCGCCGGATCTTTCACCGAAACGCGTACGGTCGGTTGCAACTACGAACGCAGCCAAATGATTCCGAGGGCGAGCACCGGTAGCGTCAAGACGACCCACCCGAACAACCACACCAAATATGCCGGTGAGGGCTTTGTAATCCGGCCGCCGATGTGCTCCCCCATCATGTCGGGGAACCAAACACACAGAAGCGGAAGGATGAACGCTACCAGCACGCGAACTGAGTCGCCAGATTTCCACCCCGATGCTCCGTAACCCGCCACAAGCGTCAGCGATGCAGCGCGGGACCGCCACCCGGCGATGTCGTCATTGAACGCTACCTCGAGTAGCGACTCCGAATCACGAATCGCGTTCACGATCTCGTCGATTTGTATCTGCGTCATCGGGCGGTCGATCGAACGGCTCAGGTCGTTCTGAAGAGACGAACCATCGCGCGCTGCTGTAGTAACCCTCTCAGCTGAACGATGCTCGAGAATAATGCTGTACGCGTGATTGATGGCTTTCAGCATCAATGTCGCGTCCGCGATGCCCTGTCGATCGTTAAAGAATTGGTCAGGGTGCCATCTTCTGACCAGGGCCCGGTATCGCCGCTTCACAGCGACGGAAGACGCATCGCGGCTTAACCGAGCGTCGCAAACACGCTGGCAAGAGGATCGTAAGTCATGAAATCCGACGCGACCTGAGGACGCGCCTCGCCCCCCCCGGGGTGGCAGCGGCAGAGTAGCTCACTCGAAAATTCGTATCGACAGGCGTTCAGCGTCTTACCGTAGCGCGCCGTCCGACACCGAGTCTTCCTAGCAGCGCGATGATGAACCTTGTGGCGCACAAATCGATGCGCCCTCGCAAGAGAACGTCGACTTGTCACGGCTCCACGCCCACGCCGAATCCGCGCGCTCGAGTCCAGCTCCGTCGAGAAGCCCCGCCGACGACACTACGATGCGGATCCTCCGCGCTGCCGCTCGAACATCTCGATAAACTCTGCAACCCTGACGACCGGAATATTCCGGAAACGACCGAGGTCCAGCAGGTGATGGTCCCCGCTGACGATGTAGTCCGATCCCGTCGCCGCTTCGAGGATGCGATTGTCATCCGGATCGGCTGTGATCACCTCGACCGCATCAGGGTTGACGACGTACTGCGCGAACATCCTGAATTGCCTTCGCATCTCGCGGATGTCGCCGTCAGGCCAGTTGAACTTGCGCCGCAGAACGTCTTCCAGTTCGTCGAGGATGTGGCCCGAGATCGCCAAATCGATCGCGCCTGACCGCGCGAGCTCGAGCAGTCGGTAGGGCTTGCTGCCGGGGAAATTGAGCGCCGAGACGAGAACGTTGGTATCGGCAGTGACGCGCACGCGTCAGCGCTGACGATCGCGGCGGGCTTCTTCAACCAACCGAGGAACGTCGTCCTCAGTCAGTCCCATGTCTCGCGCGCGACGACTGCCGGATTCCACGAGGTTCTGCCACTTCCGCTCGTTGAGGTATCGGCGCACGGCATCCGTCAACACCTCGTCAACGCTGCGCTGCTCCGCGGCGGCGGCCTCCCGCACTTCACGCAACAGTTCCTCGGACAGCAATACCTTCGTTTCCGCCATTCTCAGTCTCTTCCCACGCTAGCGGTGCATCCCGTGGATGTCAATGGAGGTCTGGGATCCCGAGCGCGGAGCTTGAGGACTCGAAGCCTCAATGTCGCGTCGGCCGATTCGCCGCCGGGCCTTCGCGACGCGCACGATGGAGGCGGCGGGACAAACCCCGTGGGACGGTCGGCGGGAATGGCGAAACACCGTTCTCGCCGCCAAAATGCGAAAGCGGCGGAAAACCGGTCCCGCCGCCTCCGTTATTTCTCCAAAAACCAGGTCGAAAACCGAGGACTCGTGAGGACGTGAGTGAAAGCCGCGAGCAGCGGCAAGTGCCGCCGTGTCAACGAATTCGCGCCAGAAGTCGCGCGCCATCAATAAGTTGCCGAGCCCGCGAATTTCAGGTTCGACTCCCGCCGCCTCCATTTCGACTCGCCTCCATCTTGCCTTCGGCAAGCCGGAGGCTCGCTCATGGCAAGCCGCCGTCTGGGAGAGGCAAGCCGCCGTCAGGGAGAAATGCCCTGAGCGAGCGAAGCGAGTCGAAGGGCTTGAATTAGCCTGTCGACGATGGGATCGTCGTCGGTGTGGAGTGTCTACATCCTTCGCTGCCGCGATGACTCGGTCTACATCGGCTCCACGACCGACCTCGAGTCGCGGGTGCTCAAACACAATAATGGGAGCGCGTCTCGCTTCACCGCCACACGGCGGCCGGTGACGTCGGTGTATTCGGAACCGCACGCAACATGCGACGGCGCTTTGAAGCGTGAACGACAGCTCAAACGATGGACGCGCAAAAAAAAGGATGCGCTGATCGCAGGCGATGTAGCGTTGCTGAAGCAACTCTAGGTGTCAAAAGACGTTGGACGGTTACGATGTCGTGACCTTGGCATTCGAAGCACGTCGATCTACTGATTCATCATCTGAACAAGTCTGTTCGCGCGCGTCAGACAACGGTTGGAATTCGCGTCAGACGGCCGCTGCGCGTGACGACAATCGGCCGCTGCAAAAACCGACCGTATCGCGCCGCCGCTGCCGCGAGCGCGCCCCGCTCACGCTCGGTGAAGCGGCGCAGCGGCCTGACGTCGACGACCGTGTCGCCCCCGCGCGCGCTGGCGCTCCACGTGCCGGCGACCTGACCGCCGGCGACGACGGTCTCGCCGAGCGCGGCGCGCGCGCGGGGCACGGCATCGAGATCGCGGTAGGCGACGAGATACTCGTCGAACCGCGGCAGCAGGCTCACCGCCGGGACGGCAGCGCCCGCCGCTCGCGGCGCGTCGCACGCCCAGTAGGTGTGCCCGTCGATCGACGCCGGCTTCGCGCGCGTCATCTCGAGCCCGCGTTTGGCGTCCGCCGCCGTCAACCCGAACCACCACACGAAGTCGCGAATGGTCGCCGGCCCGTGGCTGCCGAAATACCGCCGGACCAACTCCGCGAGCGCCTCGTCGCGCGGCAGCCGCTTCGGCTTCGGCGCGCGCGCCGCCAGCAGCGCATACGTCGATTGTCCGTCGCGCTGACACCCGCTGCAGAGGACGCGCTCGACCTCGGCGTGGATCGTCATCAGCGCGAGGCGCACGCCTGCGACGGCGATGCCCGAGCGCGCGAGGTCTGCGCCGAGCTCGTTCCGCGTCAGGTGCGCGCCGCCGCCGACCGCGCGCTCGATCGCGCGCGTCGCGCGAACGCGCGTGGCGGAGTCGAGCTCGTAGAAGCGAAAGGCGTACGCGAGCTTCTGCTGCACGCGATCGGCGGTGAGCTCCAGCATCCAGTGCACGTCGGACGCCGCGACGAAGTGCCACGTCGGGCGCATCACGTGCGTTCGAACGATCTGCGCCGCGTCGAGTGCGCGGTCGATCGTCGCCGCCGTCGCGCCCGCGGGCATTCGAAGCGCGAGCGCCCATCTCGCGGCGGGATAGTCCTGCGCCTGAACGGCGCCGAGCCATGAGACGAGCGCCGCGACGTCGCGCGGCCCGGGCCTCGTGATGCGCTGGTTATGGAGTCGCTGCGCGGCAATCGGCCGGTTCACGTCGGCGCACTATGACACGGCGGACGCGGTCGCGCGAGTGCGTGCGCGACGCTTACGACTGACGTCGCAGGTCGATCGTGATTCCCGTCGGCAGCGGCGCCGGACACGCCGCGCCAACCACTCCGCTCGCGCTCGTCAGCGTCATCGTCGAGGCTGTCACCGCGCCGGCCACCGTCGCCGTCCCACTGCAGACCGTGCCGTTCGACGCGGTCCCCGAGAACGTGAACTGCCCGTTGAACGTCGATCCGCCGACGGCGCCGCTGACATCGCCCGTCCAGAGAACCGTCGTCGACTTCCACGTGCCGCGGACGTCGGACCCGGATTGCGTGAGCGCGATGTCGACGTCCGCGGTGTCGTTGTTGGACGAGGCGATCGTCCCGTGCCAGTTGCCGGCGATGCTCGCCGTGGTGCCGCTCGATAGCGAGCTCGGCGCGACCGAGCTTCCGCCGCACGCCGCGGCGCCGACGATCAGACAGACGATGAGTGCGACGCGCATGGCTCCCTCTCCAATTCGGAGCTCATGGCTGCAAGTCTTCGCCCTCATCGCCGCGCCGCGAATGTTCGCGCACGCGCGTGCAGGGCTCGACCGGTCAGGAAGACGGCCGCTGACGGATTTGGCGAGGCGTCAGTCGAGGAACCGCTGCGCCGCGCCGGCGATCATCGCGAGCGTGAGCACGGCAATCGCGCACTCGCCGGCGACGCCGACGACGAGCGGCCGCCACCCCTGCCGCGCGATCGCGCGCAGGTTGGTGCGCAGCCCGATCCCCGCGAACGTGAGGAGGAACGCCCACCGCGAGAGGTTCGCGATGTCGGCGGTCTGGGGCGGCGTGAACGCGCCGAGCGTCGCGAGCATCGAGACGGCGACGAAGCCGAGCACGAACTTCGGAAACTTCGCCCACAGAAAGCTCGCCTTGTTGGCGACCTGCGCCGCCGCGCCGCGGCGCACCCAGTAGAGCGCATACCCGAGCACGACGAACCCGATCGTCGCGTTCCGCGTCGTCTTCGCGAGCACCGCGAAGCGGCCCGCCGCGTCGGAGTAC
The DNA here is from genome assembly GCA_003223775.1 of Acidobacteriota bacterium. Taxonomy (GTDB): domain Bacteria; phylum Acidobacteriota; class Vicinamibacteria; order Vicinamibacterales; family CAVVIG01; genus QHWK01. The sequence continues at coordinate 722 of QHWK01000444.1, read as the reverse complement.
AGCGCGCCCGCGGCCGTCGCCTCCGCCGTGTTGTCGACGGCGAGGCCCACCCACAATCCGTATGCGTGATCGCTCATGCCGAGCGCATGCCCGACGACGGGAAACACCACGAGGCTGATGGCCCCGAGCGCGAGGATCGCGGCGATCGCGTACGACGCGTCCTCGTCGTCGGCCTCGATCGCGCCCTTGGCGGCGATGATGGCGGAGACGCCGCAGATCGACGCGCCGATCGCGAGCAGGCTGGTCAATTTCGGCGGCAGCCGGAACGCGCGCCCGAGCGCCGTCATGACCGCAATCGACACCGCGAGCTCGAGGACGACGCAGAGCAGGCTGACGCCGCCGAGGCGCGCGACGTCGCCGAGGAGAAAGCGGACGCCGAGCAGCACGATGCCGATCTTCAGCCAGAACTCGTAGGTCTCGATGCCGGCCTCGCACACGCGCGGCACGCCGACCGTGTTCGAGACGACGAGGCCGAAGATGATCGCCCACAGCACGTACTCGATGTTCGGGAGCGTCAGATGATGCGCGCGCCCGTACGCGGCGATCGACTGCTCGGTGATCTTCCCCGCGTAGCCGACGATCCCGAGAAGCACGATGCCCGGCAGCACGCGCGCGAGCTGCTGGATCGCCGAGGGAGCAGGCGGCGGCGCGTCGACGGCGACGCTCATGCGATCACCATGCGGGTCACCACGGAATGCCGACGCGATGCCCAGCTTGACGAG
>QHWK01000443.1 GCA_003223775.1 Acidobacteriota bacterium | reverse complement strand
TCGTTGGCGACGTACAGCCTGGCGCCGTCGGCGCTCACCGCCAGCTGTTCCGGATCGTTGCCGGCGTGGATGATGCGCTTCACCTGATAGGTGTCGGCGTCGATCTCGCCGATGCCGTCCGCGGCGCGGTCGGGCGGCGGCAGCGTCTTCTCGTCGACGCCGGGCGGCGCGGGCGGCGAGCCGCTGAGCGCGACATAGAGCGATTTGCCGTCGGGGCTCGCCTGAATGCCGCGCGGCCGCTTTCCGAGCTTGTAGGTGCCGATCGCAGTCTGCGTCTCGGCGTCGATCACCGTGAGATCGCCGGACCATTCGTTGGTGACGTAGACGCGGAGCTTCGGGGGCGGCGCGGGCGCGGCGGCCGGCTGTGCGGCGGGCGCCGGCTTGGCCGGCTCTGAGCTGCCGCACGCGGCGGCGAGGCCGGCGGCGAGCGCGATCGCGAACGGATGCTGGAAGCGCATGGCTGCGATGATACTGCCAGCGACAGGGCCCCGGGGCCTGCGGGCTAGCCGTCACGCGACGGTAGCGGCCGGCCCCATCGCTGATATGATCCGCGGCTTCGGAGACCGACCGTGCACCTCACGCCGCGTGAAGTCGACAAGCTGCTCATCTTCTCGGCCGGCGAGCTCGCGCGCAAGCGCCGCGCGCGCGGTCTGAAGCTCAATCATCCCGAGGCGGTCGCGCTCATCACCTCCGAGATCCTCGAGCTGATTCGCGACGGCCGATCCGTCGCCGAGATCATGAGCGTCGGCTCGACGATTCTCGCCGCCGACGCCGTGATGGACGGCGTCGCCGACATGATTCCCGAGATCCAGGTCGAAGGCACGTTTCCCGACGGCACGAAGCTGGTGACGATTCATCAACCGATCCGATGACGCACGTGGCCACAAGCAGAGGAGAACGCAGAGGAGGCAAAGGTCGCGAAGACGCAAAGACCTCTGCGCTTCGCGAGCTTTGCCTGCTTTGCCTTCTTGGTAATTCATGATTCCCGGCGAGTATCTCCTTGCCTCCGATCCGATCGAGCTGAACGCCGGCCGTGTGACGCGGACGATCGAAGTCAGCAACCGCGGCGACCGGCCGGTGCAGATCGGATCGCACTGCCACTTCTTCGAGGTGAACCGCTGGCTCGCCTTCGATCGCGCGGCGGCGTACGGCATGCGGCTGAACGTGCCGGCGGGGACCGCGGTGCGGTTCGAGCCGGGCGACACGCGCGAGGTGGAGCTCGTCGCGCTCGGCGGCACGCGCGAGGTGTTCGGCCTCAATCAGCTCGTCGAGGGGCCGCTCGACGACGAGAGCGTGCGCGCGGAGGCGCTCGCGGCGGCCGAGGCATTCGTCAAGGCGGCGCAATGAAGATCGATCGCCGCACCTACGCCGACCACTACGGTCCGACCACGGGCGATCGCATCCGTCTCGCCGACACCGACCTCATCGTCCGGATCGAGCGCGACGCCGCCGTCTATGGCGACGAAGCGAAGTTCGGCGGCGGCAAGGTGATTCGCGACGGCATGGGGCAGTCCGCGTCTGCGACCCGCGCCTCAGGATCGCCCGATCTCGTCATCACCAACGCGGTGATCATCGACGCCGCGGGCATCTACAAAGCGGACGTCGGCATCCGCGACGGCCGCATCTCGGCGATCGGAAAGGCCGGCAATCCCGGCGTGATGGACGGCGTCTCGCCGGGTCTCGCGATCAGCGCCTCGACCGAAGTGCTCGCGGGCGAAGGCCACATCCTCACCGCCGGCGCGATCGACTCGCACGTGCACTTCATCTCGCCGAATCAGATCCCCGACGCTTTTCACGCCGGCATCACCACGCTCATCGGCGGCGGCACCGGGCCCGCCACCGGGACGAAGGCGACGACGTGCACGCCGGGCGCGTGGAACATCCGCCGCATGTTGGAAGCGGCCGAAGCCTTCCCGCTCAACTTCGGCTTCCTCGGCAAGGGCAATTCCTCGGGGCGCGACGCGCTGCGCGAACAGATTCGCGGCGGCGCGCTGGGCTTGAAGCTCCACGAGGACTGGGGATCGACGCCCTCCGCCATCAGTGAGTGCCTCACCGTCGCCGACGAATTCGACGTGCAGGTGGCGATTCACACCGACACGCTGAACGAGACCGGCTTCGTCGAGGACACGATCGCGGCGATCGGCGGCCGCACCATTCACACGTATCACACCGAGGGCGCCGGCGGCGGCCACGCGCCCGACATCATCCGCCTCTGCGGCGAGCCGAACGTCCTGCCGTCGTCGACGAACCCGACGATGCCGTTCACCCGCAACACCCTGGACGAGCACCTCGACATGCTGATGGTCTGCCACCATCTCTCGCCCGCGATTCCCGAGGACGTCGCGTTCGCCGACTCGCGCATCCGGCCGGAGACGATCGCGGCCGAGGACGTGCTCCACGATCTCGGCGCGATCAGCATGATGTCGTCCGACTCGCAGGCGATGGGCCGCATCGGCGAGGTGATCTGCCGCACGTGGCAGACGGCGGACAAGATGAAACGGCAGCGCGGGCCGCTGCTCGCGGACCTCGTGCTGTGGAAGCCGGCGTTCTTCGGCGTCAAGCCGGAGGTGATCATCAAGGGCGGCTTCATCGCGGGCGCGATGATGGGCGACGGCAACGCGTCGATCCCGACGCCGCAGCCGGTGATCGCGCGGTCGATGTTCGGCGCATTCGGCGCCGCGCTCGGCGCGTGCAGCGTGCACTTCGTCAGCCAGGCGGGGATCGACAACGGCGCGCTCGGCGGCCTCGGGCGCGAGGCGGTCGCCGTCCGCGGCTGCCGCGCGCTGCGCAAGCGCGATCTCGTGCTGAACGACGCGACGCCGCGCATCGAGGTCGATCCGGAGACCTACGAAGTGCGCGCCGACGGCGTGGTGCTGACGAGCGAGCCGGCGGACGTGCTGCCGATGGCGCAGCGGTATTTTCTGTTCTGAGACGGGTGTAGGGCGACCCTTTCACGCTAGTTGTAGGGCGACCCTTTCAGGGTCGCCTGGCTGTAATGTGACTCTTTCAGGGTCGCCTGGCTGTAATGCGACGCTTTCAGGATCGCCGCGCGAGGAACCTGTGACGGTTGTCGAATGCGTCACGCGAGACGCCGAGCTGTCGGCGGCCGCGCGATCCTACGCGCGCGATACGGTGACGCTCGGCTGGGAAGATCGCACGCACGGCCACGGACGCCGCCGCACCGACGGCGGCGTCGAATTCGGCACGTCGCTTCCGCGCGGCACCGTGCTGCGCGCGGGCGACTGTGTCGTCCTCGACGACGAGCGCCTCGTCGTCTCGATCGTCGAACGGCCCGAGCCGGTATTCGTCGTCGAGCCGCGGACGCCGCACGAGTGGGGGCTCTTCGCGTATCACATCGGCAACCGTCATCAGCCCATGATGGTGACGGACCGCGCGCTCGTCTGCCCCGACGTGCCCGGCGTGGAGCAGTTGCTGCAGCAGCACCGGATGCCGTACACCCGCGCGACGCTCCCGTTCACGCCGGCCGCGACGGTCGCCGCGCACCATCACTGAACCGTGAACGTCGCGCTTCTTCACCTCTGCGATTCGCTGTTTCCGATCGGCGCGTTCGCGCACTCCGACGGCCTGGAGGCCGCGACCGCCGACGGGCGGATCGCCTCCGCGGACGATCTCCGCGAGTGGCTCGCGGTCTGTCTCGACGAGTCGATCGGGCGGCTCGAGGGGCCGGCGGTCTGGCACGCGTGGCGCGCGGCGCGCGACGGCGACGCGGCCGCGCTCGCGGCGCTCGACGAGGAGCTGACGGCCATGCGCCCTTCGTCCGCCGCACGCCGGTCGAGCCGCGCGATGGGACGACGGCTGCTGACGACGTGGCGTGCGCTGCACCCGTCAGGCGCGCGCGCCTTCGATGGCTCGCCGGCGACGCTGCCGGTTGCGTTCGCTGTCGCCTGCGCGTCGATCCCCGTCGAGCGGCGCGCGGCGGTCGAAGCGTTCGCGTACACGCGCCTGGCCGCGACGATGTCTGCGGCGATGCGCCTGCTGCCGATCGGCCAGATCGAAGCGCACACGCTCCTCGCGCGCGCGCTCGATCGTGTCCCGGCGGTTGTCGACGGGATCGCATCGCGCGGCGGCGCGCTCGAGTCGTTTACGCCGGCGCTCGACATCGCCGCGATGACGCAGCAGTACGTGCGCTCGCGCCTGTTCAGGTCGTAACCCATGAGACGTCCAATCAGGATCGGGATCGGCGGCCCTGTCGGCTCGGGGAAGACCGCGCTCGTCGACGCGCTGTGCAAGGCGATGCGCGGCACGTACGACCTCGCGGTGATCACCAACGACATCTTCACGAAAGAGGACATGGAGTTCCTCGTCCGCAGCGGGGCGCTCTCGCCGGATCGGATCATCGGCGTCCAGACGGGCGGCTGCCCGCACACGGCGATCCGCGAGGACGCCTCGATGAACTTCGAGGCGCTCGACGAGATCACCGCGCGCCACACGGCGCTCGACATCGTCTTTCTCGAGAGCGGGGGCGACAACCTCGCCGCGAGCTTCAGCCCGGAGCTCGTCGACGCGGCGATCTACGTGATCGACGTGTCGGGCGGCGACAAGATCCCGCGCAAGGGCGGGCCCGGCGTCACGCGATCGGATCTGCTCGTCATCAACAAGACCGATCTCGCGCCGCTCGTCGGCGCCGACCTCGGCGTCATGGCGCGCGACGCGAAAACGATGCGCGGCGATCGGCCGTTCGTGTTCACGAACCTCAAAGCGGGCGACGGCCTGCCGGACGTCGTCGCCTGGATCAGGCGCGAGCTGCTGTACGACGCGGCGGCCGTATGACGCCGGCGATCGGCCTGTCGGGGGGCGAACGTCGAGCGGCCGACGAGCGATCGCCGGCGTTCGCGCGCGCGCACCGCGACGATCGCAGCGCACACGTCGTCGGGCGCCGCGCGCGCCTCGAGCTCGCGTTCGAGCGGCGCGGCGGCCGGACCGTGCTCGCGCACGCCTACGTCGAGCCGCCGTTTCGCATCGGACGCACCTTCGATCTCGACGGCGCCGCGTACGCGATCCTCGTCTGCGCGGGTCCCGGCGTGTTCGGCGGCGACGACCTCGCGCAATCGATTCACGTCGGCGCCGGCGCGCGCGTCGTCCTGACGACGCAGGCGGCGCTGCAGGCGCATCCGGCGGCCTGCGCGCGCCATGCGCCGGCGATAGTTCACCAACGCTTCATCGTCGACGACGACGCGGAGCTGCACGGCCATTGGGATCCGGTGATCCCGTTCGCCGGCGCGCGGCTCGATCAGATCGTCGACATCCGCCTCGCCGAGAGCAGCCGCATGTACTGGAGCGACGCGCTGATGGCCGGCCGCGTGACGCGCGGCGAGCGATGGCGATTCGATCGGCTCGCGCACGAGTTGACGTTGTCGATTGCCGGCCGCCGCGCATATGTTCGGCGGAAACGGTCGAGCCGCTGCACCGCCGGCTCGCGGCGATCGAGGGCGTCGCCGCGGCGGTCGATCTGCTGGAGCCGTCGCTCGCCGTCGCGCGCCTGATGGCCGAGGGCGGCGCACCGTTTGCGCGCGCCCGCACGTCTTATCGCGAATGGGCACTCGCGTCGATCTTTCAACGCCCCGAACTCGCGGCCCGGAAGTAGAATGGCGCATCATGTCGCGATACGTGGCCGCGTTCGTGGTGTCGATGGCCGTGTCGGCGCCGCTCGCGGCGCAGCCGCAGAAGCAGGAGCCGAGCGTGGCCGGCCTCTGGCGCGTCGAGTTCGTCACGCCGCTCGGCCAGGTGGGCGTCAACATGACGATCAACCAGTCGGGCACGAAGCTGACCGGCCACGTCACCGACGAATTCGGCGAGTACGAGATCAATGGCCGCTTCGCCGACCGCCAGGTGACGGTGGTCTGGTCGGTGCCCGAGGACGGGAAGATGCTCGAGATCACGATGAAGGGAACGCTCGACGGCAACGTGATCACCGGGACGGCGAAGCTGGGCAACGTCGGCGAAGGTCCGCTCTCGGCGCGCCGCACGGGCGACGCGGGCGATCGGTAGTTTTGGTCAATCTTGCAGGAGCCACGGTCATGATCCGCACGCGACTCATCATTCTGACGATCGGTCTTCTGACGGCGGCTCCCGCGTTCGCGCAGACGAACGTGGCCGGCGACTGGGACTTCACGATCAACTCGCCGCAGGGTTCGAACACGACGCGGGTGACGCTCAAGCAGGACGCCGAGAAGTTGAGCGGCCTCTTCAAGTCGCCCGCCGGCGAGCTGCCGTTCACCGGCACGATGGACGGCAGCGACATGAAGTTCACCTTCACGATCAACTTCCAGGGGATGCCGCTCGACATCGCGATGACGGGCAAGGTCGACGGCGATTCGATCGTCGGCAAGGCGAACTTCGGCGGCTTCGCCGAAGGCGACTGGACCGCGAAGCGCGTCGCCGACACCGCGGCCGCCGCGCCGCCGGCTCCGACGGCCGCGCCCGCCGCGACCGATACGGCATCGACGATATCGGTCGGCGGCATCGCGGGCAAATGGGACGTGACGGTGAAGACGCCCGGCGGCGAGATTCCGGCGAGCGCGACCTTCTCGGAAGACGCCGGCAAAGTGTCCGGCATGTTCGGCGGCCCGATGGGCGACGTGCCGGTGAGCGGCACGCTCGAGGGACACGCGCTGAAGGTCACGATGACGGCGCAGACGCCGCAGGGGCCGATGACGGTGGTGCTGACGGGCGACATCGACGGCGACACGATTGCCAACGGCAAGGCCGACGTCGCCGGCATGGGACAGATGGAATGGACCGCGAAGCGCACCAAGCAGTAGGGCGGGTCGCCTTACATCTGGTCCTGTTCCTCGCGATCGCGGCCGGCGCCGGCGCGCAGACGACGGTCAAGCTCGCGACGCTCGTGCCCGAAGGGACGGTGTGGGACAAGAACCTGAAGCAGATGGGCGAGGAGTGGAAGACCGCCACAGACGGCCGCGTCGTCGTCACGGTCTTCGCGGGCGGCACGCAAGGCGACGAGCCGACGGTGCTTCGCAAGATGCGGCTCGACGCGCTGCAGGCTGGCGCGCTGAGCGCCGTCGGCCTCGGCATGATCGACGCGTCGTTCAATCTCTTCGACGTGCCGTTCTTCTTCGACTCCTATGACGAGCTGAATTACGTTGCCGACAAGCTGACGCCGGTCATTCGCAAGCGGATCGAGGCGAAAGGCTTCGTCTTCCTCAACTGGGGATGGCTCGGCTGGGCGCAGGTCTTCACCAAGCGGCCGGTGCAGACGGTCGAGGACTTGAAGGGCATCAAGCTGTACACCTCGTCGGGCAACGACAAGATGGTGCAGTGGTTCAAGGCGAACGGCTTTCAGCCGCGCGCGATGGCGATGACCGACATCATGACCGGCCTCTCGACAGGCATGATCGAAGGCATGCCGTCCACGCCGCTCGCCGCGATGCTGTTTCAGTGGAACCGCCAGACGCCCTACATGCTCGAGCTCGGGCTCGCGCCGATCGTCGCCGGCAACATCATCATGATGAAGGCGTGGAAGGCGATTCCCGACGCCGACAAGCCGAAGCTGCTCGCCGCGGCCGACGGCGTGGACAAGCGTCTGCGCGAGGCGGTGCCGAAGCTCGACGAGAACGCCGTCGCGATGATGTCGAAGAACGGCCTCACCGTGACCAAGGCCGTCGGCCCCGAGTGGAAGACGCAGCTCGATAGCCTCGCCAAGACGATGCGCGGCGAGATGGTGCCGCCCGACATCTTCGATCTCGCGCTGAAGGCGCGCGACGAATTCCGCAAGAAGAACCCCCCGAAGAAGTGACCGATTCAGCCGGCAGTCGGCCGTCAGCCGAAGCAGCCGGCAGTCGGCAGGCCGCGGTCGGCAGGCCTCCGCTCGCGACCATCGAGAGCGGACTGCTGCCGGGTCCGGCCGCTTCGTCGCAAAGCGTGCTGGCGCGCGTCGAGGACGCGATTGGCTCGCTGGCGCTGCTGGTGATGGTCGTCCTGCCGCTCGCCGAGATCGTCTCGCGGCGCGCGTTCAGCCGCGGCATCCCGGGCTCGGGCCCGATCGTTCAACACCTCACGCTCTGGGTCGGCTTCCTCGGCGCGGCCATCGCGGCGCGCGACGGCAAGCTGCTCGCGCTCGCCACCGGCACCTTCATCCCGCAAGGCGTCTGGCGCCGCGCCGCCGACATCTTCGCCGCCGCGTTCGGCGCCTGCGCGGCCACCATCCTCGCGTGGGGCGGCTGGCAGATGGTGATGATCGAGCGCGAGGCGGGCACCAACATCGGCGCCGACATCCAGGCCTGGGTCGCGCAGCTCGTGCTGCCGATCGCGTTCGCGCTGATCGCGGTGCGGGTGGTCTGGCGGCCGGGGTTCAATGCGCTCAATCCGATCCGCGACCCCAACGCGACCAGGCCGATCGATCGTGCGCTCGCGTCGCTCGGGATTCTCGCGGGCGCCGTTCTGGTCCGGACGCCGTCGCTCGTCGAGGGCCACGCGCTGCTGCCGGTCTGGATCGCGATCGCTGTCGCCGCGGTCGCCGGCACGCCGCTCTTCGCGATCCTCGGCGGCGCGGCGGCGCTGCTCTTCATGCACGACGGCGTGACGCCGGCGACGGTGCTGATCGAAACCTACTCGCTCAGCGTGTCGCCGACGCTGCCCGCGATTCCGCTCTTCACGCTCGCGGGATTCCTGCTCGCCGAAGGCCGCGCGTCGGAGCGGCTGCTGCGCGTGTTCCGGGCCTGGTTCGGCTGGATTCCCGGCGGCACCGCCGTCGTCTGCGCGGTGCTGTGCTCGTTCTTCACGGTGTTCACCGGCGGATCGGGCGTCACGATTCTCGCGCTCGGCGGCGTCCTCTTTCCGGCGCTCCTCAAGGACGGCTATCGCGAGCGCTTCGCGCTCGGCCTCCTGACGGCGTCCGGCTCGCTCGGGCTGCTCCTGCCCCCCGCGCTGCCGCTGATTCTCTACGCCGTGGTCGCGCAGATTCCGATCGAGGACATTTTCATCGGCGGCATCCTGCCGGGCATCCTGCTGACGTCGATGGTCGCCGCGTGGGGCGTGCGCGAGGGGATCGTGTCGGGCGCAGGCCGCAGCGTGTTCAGCGCGTCCGAAGGGTTCGCGTCGCTCTGGGCGGGGAAGTGGGAGCTGGCGATTCCGGTGCTCGTGCTCGTCGCGATGTTCAGCGGCCTCGCCACCGCCGTCGAAGCCGCGGCGCTCACGGCGCTGTACGCGCTGATCGTACAGGCCTTCATCCACCGCGATCTTTCGCTGCGCCGCGATCTGCCGCGCGCGTTCACCGAGTGCGTCACGGTGATCGGCGGCGTCCTCATCATCCTCGGCGTGGCGCAGGGGTTCACGAGCTACCTCGTGAACGCGCAGGTACCGGCGAAGCTCGTCGAGTGGGTGCGCGGCCACATCGCGTCGCGCCTGACGTTCCTGCTCGTGCTGAATCTGTTCCTGCTCGCCGTCGGCTGGCTGATGGAGATCTTCGCCGCGATCGTCGTCGTCGTGCCGCTGATCGTGCCGCTCGGCGTCGCGTTCGGGATCCATCCGGTGCATCTCGGGATCATCTTCATCGCCAACCTCGAGCTCGGCTTCCTGACGCCGCTCGTGGGGCTCAACATCTTCCTCGCGTCGTACCGCTTCCGCCGTCCGGTGCTCGAGGTCTGCGCGGCGGCGCTGCCGATGATGGCGATCCTCGGCATCGGCGTGCTCGTCATCACCTATGTGCCATGGCTGACGACGGGTCTGCTGGCGCTCGTCGGCCGGTAGCGCGGCGCGCGGCGATCGCGCTGCTCGTCGTGTTCCAGCTCGCCGTCGGCGTGGTCGCCGCGGAGCTGCTGCTCGTCGCGCTCTACACGCACCCGTCGCGCGTCTTGCCGGCGGCGCTGCGCCAATTTCTGTCCTGGGAATACTTCTACCGGCGCAGCGTCGTCCAGCTCGGCGCCGACCGCGCGCGCTACGACCCGGAGCTGCTCTACACGCTGCGGCCCGGACGCTTCACGTTCACGAACGTCGAGTACTCGACGGAGTACGCGGTCAACTCGCTCGGCGTCCGCGACGACGAAGCGTCGCTGGCGCAGCCGGAGATCGTCGTCGCCGGCGACTCGTACGCGATGGGCTGGGGCGTGCAGCAGGACGAGGCGTTCCCGCAGGTGATCGAACGCCGCACCGGCCGCCGCGTGCTGAACGCGGCGGTCGCGTCGTACGGCACGGTGCGCGAGATGCGCCTGCTCGATCGCGTGGATCTCTCGCGCGCGACGACGCTCGTCGTCCAGTACTGCTCGAACGACTACGGCGAGAACGAGGAGTTCGAGAAGCACGGCAACCGGCACGTGCCGAGCGGAGAGGACTGGTGGCTGGCCGCGATCGACGAGCAGATGCGCGTGACGCGCTATCGGCCGTTCCGCATGGTGTACGACGCGGCGGTCTACGTGAAACGCGGCGTCGAGGGACGCCGGCGCGGCGGCTTCGAGCCCTCGACGGCGCCGCCCGACCGCGCCGCCGCCCTCTTCCTCAACGCGCTGGTGCACGCGCCGCGCGCCGATCTCAGCCGCCTGCGCATCGTCGTCACCGATCCCGATCCGGATCCGCGGTTCATCCACGCGCTCGAACGCGCCCGCCTCGATCCCGCCTATCCCGCGTACGTTCGCGCGATGCGTGTCGTCGACGTGTCGAGCCTGCTGACGCCCGACGTGCACTACGTCCTCGACGACCACCTCACCGCGCGCGGGCACGAGCTGATCGCCGACGCGCTGATCGCGGCGATCCGATGAGTGGCCGACATCGATGTAGGGCGACCCTTTCATCGTCGCCAGGAGGCGAGGCTGAAAGCCTCGCCCTACACGGGAATGTAGGGCGACCCTTTCAGGGTCGCCAGGAGGCGAGGCTGAAAGCCTCGCCCTACACGGGAATGTAGGGCGACCCTTTCAAGGTCGCCAGGAGGCGAGGCTGAACGCCTCGCCCTACACGGGAATGTAGGGCGACCCTTTCAAGGTCGCCAGAAGGCGAGGCTGAAAGCCTCG
>QHWK01000901.1 GCA_003223775.1 Acidobacteriota bacterium | reverse complement strand
GTTGTTGCCGGCGCCACTGCCCGCCTGCTGGCGCGACACCTCGCGCTTCTTCACGTCCGCCTGCGCTTTGAGCAGACGATCGAGCGCCTCCATCTCCGGCGGCAGCGCGTCGCTCGTCTTCAACGCATCGAGCGACTCGACGGCGTGGCCCATCGCTTCGGCGGCGGCCGTCATCTGATCTTCCTCGGGCAGCGTCTGGCCCGCTTTCAGCTCCGGCGTCGGCGGCGTCGGCGGCGGCTGCCCGCCGCGGCCGCGCTGCGGCTGCCGCCGCCGCGGATCCCTCATGGTCGATTCGCGGAACGTGCTCGAGGTCTGCTCGACGCGCGTCTTGAGCTCGGCCTCGGCGCGCGCGACCGAGTGGGTGTCCTGCTCGGACCGGGCGCCCTTGGTCGATCGCGCGCGGCGATCGAGCTTCCACGTCGCGACGACGATCTCTTTCTGCGCGTTGACGAGATCGTCGATGCCGTTCTGTCCGCCGCCGGGCATGCCGCCCTGGCTCTGCGCTAGGGCGAACTCCTGCTCGTACGGCTTCACCTCGAGGAAGAAGATGTCGCTGCGCGCTTCGTTCGGCCGCGTGCCGCGCGTGAGGTCGCGCGCGCGCACGTAGTACGAGATGAAGTCGCCGGGCTGGACGTTCAGGTCCTCGAGGAACAGCGTGTGGCGGCCGCTGACCGTCGCGCTGCCGCGCGGAATCGCGAGCGGAATCGCCTTCTCCGCCGCGCCGCGCACCGAGTAGACGAGATCGAGACGATCGATGCCGTAGTCGTCCTCGGCCTGCGCTTCGACGTCCACTTCCTCGAGGCGCGTGACCGATCGATCCGACGCAGGCTTCAGGATGCGCACGTCGGGGGGGCGATCCTCGAGAATGCGGATGAAGTATTCGGTGTCGCCGCCGTTCGCCATCCCCTCGCGATCGGCGAGCGCGACGCGGTACGAGTTGTCGTCGGTGACCTTGAGCGACGCCGTCAGCTCGGTCGGCGTGTCGGCGCTCAGTGGAATCGCCGCGCCCTGCCCGAGCGCGAGGCGCCCTTCGGCGGCGGGCCGATCGGTGAAGACGTGGAGCCGTACGTCGGTGCCGGCCGGCGCGTAGATATCGCCGCTGTCGGCCTCGGTCCGCGGCTCGAGCCGCAGCCCTTCGGGATAGGTGTAATCGACGTCGATGCGCGCGACGCGCGGCGGATACGCGACGGTCACTTCGTAGGTCGGCGACGTCACCATGCCGGCGACGACGCGGTACCTGAACCCGGCGGCGACCGACGGCATCGCCGCGCGGAAGCGGCGATCCGGTCTTGATCCGCGCGTTGCCGGGCTTCACGTCGAGGATCGTGCGCGCGGGGAAGAGCGTGAGCGACGCGGCGTCGGCCGCCTCGCGCGCCGGCCCGCGGGCGGCGAAGAGGACGATGCCGAGCACGATCGCCGCGGCGGCGGCCTCGAGCGCCGCGCGGCGCAGCGCGCGCGCGGAGACGATCGTGTCGACGTCGATCGCCGACGTGCGGCGCGCGGTGTCCGCAAGCATCGCGTCGGCGAACGCGGGCGGCGCGCTCTTGCGCTCGGCGACGTCGACGGCCGTGACGAGACGATCGTCGAGCGACGGCGCCCGCTCCTCGATGAAGCGCGCGATCCGGGCGTCCTTCGGCGCGCGGCGCAGCGGCCACAGGCAGACGCCGAGCGAGGCCGCGGCGACGGCGAGCGCCGCCCCGGCGAGCACCATCAACAGCGCGGGCGCGCCGGTCGTCCACCGCGAGGCGACGATGGCGGCGCCGATCGCGAGCGCCGCGACGAGCGATCCGCGCACGACCGCCTGCAGCGCGCACAGCGCGCGCCATCGCGCGCGGACCGCGTCAATCAGCTGGCGAATTTGGGAGTAATGCTCCATTGGCGTCTTCGCTCGTCAAAAAGCCACGGTCATGCCGTCCTCGCCGCGAGTAGTCCTTCCGCCGCGAGCAGCACGACCATCATCGCCATCGCGTACTGCCAGAGGTGCTGTCGATCTTCCTGCTGCCGCGCCTCGATGCGGCCTTCGGCGCCGGGCTCGTCTTTCAGCCGCGTGACCGCCGATCGGAAATCCTCCACCGACAGGCGGCCCGCGTCGCTCTCGCGCGGATCGACGTTCACGACGATCCGGCGCGGCGCGCCGCGCGGCGCCGCGTCGGCGATCGTGGCGACACCCGGCATCTTCTTCACGCCGGCCGGCGCGTCCGCCACCAGATAGTCCCACGCGTGGGCGCGCGCGCTGGCGAGGTAGCGCACGATTTCGTGCAGGAACGGCACGAAGGTGGCGTGCAGCGGGAAGTCGCTCCACTTGTTGTCGAGATCCGACGCGAGGACGAGCGCCCGGCCGTCGCCGGCGGAACACTCCAGGAACGCCGTGTCGCCGGTCGTGAAGCGCGCGAGCGTCTGGCAGCCGCTGCCGGCGATCTTCGACGCGTTCTGAAACTTCACCAGGCCGAGCGTCGCGCCGCTGCCGGCAAACGCCCGGAACACCGGATGGCGGACGTCGGCCGGCGCGAGCGTCCGCGGAGCCGGCTTCGCCGCCGGCGCCGCGACGCGCAGCGTCGAGCCGGCGCCGAGCACGTCGGCGACGATGTCGCCGTCGACTTCGGGGCCCGCCGCGACGAGGAGGCCGCCGCCGCCGCGCACGTAGCCCGAGAGAACCTCGCGGCCGCGCCGCTCCAGGCCGCGCGTCGAGAGCAGGAACGCCGCCGCATGCGGCTGGATGCGATCGTCGGTCCACGACGAGAGCTGCGCGCCGCTGACGTTCACGACCTGGAACGCGGCGGTTCCGGGCGCGCCC
>QHWK01000442.1:2705-8376 GCA_003223775.1 Acidobacteriota bacterium | reverse complement strand
AAGTATCAGAAGGACGTGGTGCCGGCGCTCCAGAAGGAGTTCGGCTACAAGAACGTGATGGCGGTGCCGCGGATCGAGAAGGTCGTCGTCAACATGGGGCTCGGCGAGGCGACGTCGAACGCGAAGATCATCGACACGGGCGCCGACGAGCTCGCGCGCATCACCGGGCAGAAGCCGGTGACGCGGCGCGCGAAGAAGTCGATCGCCGCGTTCAAGGTCCGCAAAGGGATGCCCGTCGGGACGATGGTGACGCTGCGCGGCGAGCGCATGTGGGAGTTCCTCGATCGCCTGGTGAGCATCGCGCTGCCGCGCGTGCGCGACTTCAAGGGCGTGTCGCCGCGCGGCTTCGACGGCCGCGGCAACTACACGCTCGGCCTGCGCGACCAGCTGCTGTTCCCCGAGATCGACTACATGAAGGTCGACAAGGCGCGCGGCATGAACGTCTCGGTCGTGACGTCGGCGAAGACCGACGAAGAGGCGCGCAAGCTGCTGCAGTTCATCGGCATGCCGTTCCGTCCGAATTAGGAATCACTATGGCCACGACTGCGAAGATCGCGAAGGAACAGAAAGCCCCGAAGTTCAAGATCAGGCTGCGCAACCGCTGCCATCTGTGCGGCCGGCCGCGCGCTTACATGAGGAAGTTCGCGCTCTGCCGTCTCTGCTTCCGCAAGCTGGCGCTCGAGGGCGACATCACGGGCGTGACGAAGAGTAGTTGGTAATCTGAGAGTTGAGAGATGACTGATCCAATCGCAGATATGCTCACGCGGATTCGCAACGGCGTCGTCGCGAAGCACACGCGCGTCGACATGCCGGCGTCGCGGCTCAAGGCCGACATCGCGCGCATTCTCCAGGACGAGGGCTACATCCAGGGCTTCAAGCTGCTGGAGGAGGCGGCCGACAAGGGCGGCCCCACCAAGACGCTGCGCCTCTTCCTGAAGTACGGGCCGCACGGCGAGCGGCTGATCACCGGCGTGGAGCGCATCAGCCGGCCGGGCCGCCGCGTCTACTTCGGCAAGGAAGATGTGCCCGAAGTGCTCGCGGGCCTCGGCACCAGCATCCTGACCACGTCGCGCGGCGTGATGACGGGGCGCGCGGCGGTGAAGGCGGGCGTGGGCGGCGAAGTCCTCTGCAACATCTGGTAAACGAACATGTCCCGAATCGGCAAGAAGCCAATCACGATTCCCAAGGGTGTCACCGTCAAGCTCGTCGACGGCGCCGTCGAGGTGCAGGGGCCGAAGGGCAAGCTCCGCCAGGCGTATCCGGCCGGCATCAACTTCGAGCTCGCCGAGGGCCACCTGGTCGCAAAGACGAAGACCGAGGATCCACAGCTCGGGAAGTTCCACGGGCTCGCGCGCAGCCTCGTCGCCAACGCCGTCGCCGGCGTCATCGACGGCTACAAGAAGCAGCTCGACATCGTCGGCGTCGGCTACCGCGCGGAGCTGAAGGGCAAGCAGGTGGTCTTCGCGCTCGGCTACTCGCACGCGGTGGTGTTCGACATCCCGGCGGGCATCGACGTCGCGATCGACAAGCAGACGCACATCACGGTGACGGGCGTCGACCGCCAGCTCGTGGGACAGGTGGCGGCGAACATCCGGCGCCTGCGCAAGCCGGATCCGTACAAGCAGAAGGGCGTCCGCTACACCGGCGAGGTGCTGAAGAAGAAGGCCGGCAAGACGGGGGCGAAGTAAGCCGTCATGGCTGATGGCTGATGGCTGATGGCTGATGGCTGATGGCTGGATGGCTGATGGCTAAGGGCTGGCTATGAAGATCAAGACGAAAGACGATCGCCGCGTTCGGATTCACCTTCGGCAGCGCAAGCGGATCGCGGGGACGAAGGAGCGCCCGCGCCTCAGCGTCTTCCGCAGCGTGACCCACATCTACGCGCAGGTGATCGACGACATGAGCGGCGAGACGCTCGTGTCGGCGTCCACCATCGATCCGAAGCTGAAGGGATCGTTCGACAAGGCGGTCAAGGGCGGCAACATCAAGGGCGCCGAGGCGATCGGCAAGGCGATCGCGGAGCGATCGATCGAGAAGGGCATCAAGCGCGTCGTCTTCGACCGCAGCGGCTTCCTGTATCACGGGCGCATCCGCGCTGTGGCGGATGCCGCGCGCAAAGCAGGGCTGGAGTTCTAATGCGCACTCGTGAGCGAATCGATCCGTCGCAGCTCGACATCAAGGACAACGTGGTGTCGATCAACCGCGTCACCAAGGTCGTCAAGGGCGGCAAGAACCTGAGCTTCAGCGCGCTGGTCGTCGTCGGCGACGGCCACGGCGTCGTCGGGTTCGGCATCGGCAAGGCGAAGGAGGTGCCGTCGGCCATCAAGAAGGGCATCGAGGCGGCGAAGAAGAACCTGATCCGCGTGCCGCTGCAGGGGACGACGATCCCGCATCCGATCGTCGGCAACTTCGGCGCGGGCAGCGTGCTCTTGAAGCCGGCGCCCGACGGCACCGGCATCATCGCGGGCGGCGCGGTGCGCGCGGTCGTCGAAGCCGCGGGGATCACGAACATCCTGACGAAGTCGTTGGGATCGGCGAACCCGCACAACGTCGTGCGCGCGACGGTGGCCGGGCTCGACGGCCTCAAGGATCCGAGCCAGATCGCACGGCTGCGCGGCAAGGAGCTCAGCGAGCTCGCGAGCCGGAACGCGTAACGCGGGCACGAACATGGCGAATCATCGAACCGACAGCAAAGGCGGCACCCTGAAGGTGACGCTCGTGAAGAGCCCGATCGGGTTCAAGCACAATCAGGGCACGGTCGTGAAAGCGCTCGGCCTGCGCCGCATCCGCCACACGGTGGAGCTGAAGGACACGCCGGCGACGCGCGGGATGATCCACAAGGTTCGACACCTGGTGGAAGTGGCGGATTCTTAATTGGCAACCCTAGGGACCGAACATGGCACTTAACAATTTGCGCCCCCCTGCCGGGATGAAGCACCCGAAGAAGCGCATCGGGCGCGGGCAGGGATCGGGCAACGGCAAGACCGCGGGCCGCGGCCACAAGGGCGCGAAGTCGCGGTCGGGATTCAAGTTCAAGCGCGGGTTCGAAGGCGGCCAGATGCCGCTGCACCGCCGCGTGCCGAAGCGCGGCTTCCACAACCCGTTCCGCGTCGAGTACGAAGTGGTGAACCTCGACACGCTCGGGCTCCGGTTCGACACCGGCACCGTCGTCACGCCGGATCTGCTGCGTGAGCACGGGCTCGTCGCGGCCGCCAAGGCGCGGGTGAAGGTCCTCGGACGCGGCGAGATCGGCAAGGCGCTGACGGTGCGGGCGCACAAGTTCAGCGGGAAGGCTGCGGAGAAAATCGCCGCGGCGGGCGGCGCGACGGAGCAACTGTGAACGAGAGCCTGAAGAACATCTTCACGGTCACCGACCTGCGGAACCGCGTGCTCTTCACGCTGGGCATGCTGGCGGTGTATCGCCTCGGCCACAACATCACGATCCCGGGCGTGAACCTCGCAGCGCTGGCCGAGCTCGCGCGCCAGATGCAGGGGACCATGTTCGGCCTCTACGACATGTTCTCCGGCGGGAACCTGTCGCGCGTGACGATCTTCGCGCTGGGCATCATGCCCTACATCAGCGCGTCGATCATCCTGCAGCTGCTCACCGTCGTCTGGCCGTATCTGGAGCGGCTGTCGAAGGAAGGGGAGCTGGGACGCCGGAAGATCACGCAGTACACGCGCTACGGGACGATCCTGCTGAGCGTCGTCCAGGCGCTGGGCATCGCGATCTTCCTCGAACGCCAGACGCGGATTCCGGGCGGCCTGCCGCTCGTCGTGCACCCGGGCCTCGCGTTCCGGATGATGACCGTGCTGACATTGACGACGGGCACGTGCTTCATCATGTGGCTCGGCGAGCAGATCACCGAGCGCGGCGTCGGCAACGGCATGTCGCTGATCATTTACGCCGGGATCGTCGTCGGCTTCCCGCGCGCGGTGCTGCAGACGTTCGAGCAGATGCGCACGGGGCAGATCGGGCTGATTCGCATCCTGATCCTGCTCGTCTTCATGGCGCTGGTCGTCGCCGCGATCATCTTCGTCGAGCGCGCGCACCGCCGCGTCACCGTGCAGTACGCCAAGCGCGTCGTCGGCCGGCGGATGTACGGCGGATCGAGCACGCACATCCCGCTGAAGGTGAACACGGGCGGCGTCATCCCGGTGATCTTCGCCTCGTCGATCCTCGCCTTTCCGGCGACCATCGCGCAGGCGTTCCCCGGCCGCATCGCCGAGACCGTGTCGCAGCAGCTCGGCTTCGGCATGCCGCTCTACAACCTGCTGTACGTCGCGGGGATCATCTTCTTCACCTACTTCTACACGGCGATCATCTTCAACCCGGACGACGTCGCGGAGAACATGCGGAAGTACGGCGGGTTCGTGCCGGGCATCCGCCCCGGGAAGCGGACGGCCGAGTACATCGACACGATCCTGACGCGCATCACGCTGGCGGGCGCGGTCTACCTCGCGCTGATCGCGCTCCTGCCGAACTTCCTGATCAGCGGGTTCAAGGTCGCGCCGATTCCGTTCATCGGCGACTGGCTCGATGCGAACCTGCCGAAGTTCATCACCGAGGGCATGAACGTGCAGTTCTTCTTCGGCGGCACGTCGCTCCTGATCGTGGTCGGCGTGGCGATGGACACCGTGCAGCAGGTGGAGTCGCAGCTGATCATGCGGCACTACGACGGGTTCATGAAGAAGACGCGGATTCGAGGGCGACGGGCGTAGGCGGTGGGGAGTCGAGGGACAGCCGAGAGTCGGCATCGGAGTCGAGACCACTGAATGGCCCTGAACCTGTTGATGCTGGGTCCGCCCGGCGCCGGCAAAGGCACGCAGGCGGAGCGGTTCGCGCGGACGCGGGGGATCCCGAAGATCTCGACGGGCGAGATCCTGCGCGATGCGGTGCACACCGGCACCGACATCGGCCGGCGCGCCAGGGCGATCATGGACCGCGGCGAGCTGGTGAGCGACGAGGTCATGATCGGCATCGTCCGGGATCGGCTCGAGAAGGACGACACGGCCGACGGCTTCGTGCTCGACGGCTTTCCGCGGACGGTGGAGCAGGCCGCGGCGCTCGACACGATCATGGCGGCGCGCGACGCGCTGATCGTCCTCGACATCGTCGTGCCGGAGGCGGAGCTGGTGCGGCGGCTCGGCACGCGCATGATCTGCGAGAACTGCGGCGCCAACGCGCCGATCGGCGACGGCACGGTCGCGTGCATGCGATGCGGCGGCCGGCTCGTGCAGCGCGCCGACGACGACCAGGCGGTCGTCATCGAGCGGCTGAAGATCTACCACCGGCAGTCGGAGCCGCTCGTCGAGTACTACCGCGTGCGGCCGACGTTCCGGCAGATCGACGGCGCGCAGCCGCCCGACAAGGTGGCGTCCGATCTCGACGCGGCGATCGAAGCGGCCGGCGCCGGCGCGGTGACGCTCGCGAAAACGGTCGACCGCGTGCTGCGCCGCGGAGTGCAGCCGTGATCGTCTGCCGCTCGGCCGCGGAGCTCGAGAAGATGCGCGCCGCCGGCCGGCTGGTCGCCGACGTGCTCACCGAGCTCGGGGCGCTCGTCGCGCCGGGCGTGACGACGGCGGAGCTCGACGTGGTCGCGGAGGAGCGGATTCGCGCCGCCGGCGCGATTCCGGCCTTCAAGGGCTATCACGGCTACCCGGCGACGAT
>QHWK01000442.1:0-2614 GCA_003223775.1 Acidobacteriota bacterium | reverse complement strand
GCGGCGATGCTGCTGCGCGTCACCGAGGAGTCGCTGTACAAGGCGATCGAGCGGGTGCGCGTCGGCGGCCGGATCTCGGACATCGGGCACGCCGTGCAGCAGCACGTCGAGGCGTACGGGCTCTCGGTCGTCCGCGAGTTCGTCGGCCACGGCATCGGCCAGCGGATGCACGAGGAGCCGCAGGTGCCGAACTACGGCGAGCCGGGCCGCGGCCCGCGGCTCGCCGAAGGGATGGTGCTCGCGATCGAGCCGATGGTGAACGCCGGCAAGCCGGCGGTGAAAGTGCTCGGCGACGGCTGGACCGCGGTGACGCGCGACGGCAGCCTGTCGGCGCACTTCGAGCATACCGTCGCAGTGACGGCCGACGGGCCACGGGTCCTGACGGCGCGCGAAGTGCCGGTGGCCCCTCGACTGTGCTCGGGGCGAGCCTGAGCGTGTCGTCCCTCGACGTTGCTCGGAACGACGCTGAGCTGGTCGACGGGTCGAAGGCTCGGCGCGCGCGCGGTCGCCTGCCCTGAGCGAAGTCGGAGGGCCGCTGACGTGGGTGCGGTTGTCGGCGTGGTGACGGAAACGCTGCCCAGCGCGATGTACAAGGTGCGGCTCGAAGAAGGGTCGCTGGTCGTCGCGCACATCGCCGATCGGATCGACCGCAATTTCGTGCGGCTGCTCGTCGGCGATCGGGTTCGAGTGGAGCTCTCGCCCGTGGACGTGGGGCGGGGGCGGATCGTGGAGAAGTTATGAAGGTGCGAGCGTCGGTCAAACGGATTTGCGACAAGTGCAAGATCGTGCGGCGGCGCGGCGTCGTCCGCGTCATCTGCTCGAACCAGAAGCACAAGCAGCGACAGGGATAGGACAGGCGGGTCTGGCAGGTCGGGCGGGTCGCGCAGGTCGGCAGGGAACGAAACCCGCCGGGCCTGGCAGGCCTGCCTGACCTGCCAGACCGGAGAATACAGCTATGGCACGTATCGCAGGCGTTGATCTCCCGCGGACCAAGCGCGTCGAGATCGGTCTCACCTACATCTACGGCATCGGCCGCGTGCGCTCGAACACCATCCTGAAGGATGCGGGGGTCGCGCCGGACATCCGCGTCAAGGATCTCTCCGAGGACGACGTGCGGAAGATCAGCCGGGTGATCGAGGAGCAGGGAGGCGTCGAAGGCGATCTCCGCAAGGAGATCTCCATGAACATCAAGCGGCTGATGGAGATCGGCTGCTTCCGCGGCATGCGGCACCGCCGCGGGCTGCCGGTGCGCGGACAGCGCACGCGCACCAACGCGCGCACGCGCAAGGGCCCGCGCAAGGGCGCGATCGCCAAGAAGAAGGTTGTGTAGCGTATGGCCAAGAGTGACGCAGCGGCGACGCCTGAAGGCGCCACACCGGAGAAAAAGGAAGGCGCCGGCAAGCGGAAGAAGACCTTCAAGAAGCGCGGCGAGAAGCGGATCGTCCACCACGGCCTCGCGCACATCCACGCGTCGTTCAACAACACGACGGTGACGATCACCGACACCGAGGGCAACGTCGTCGCGTGGTCGAGCGCCGGCGGCATCGGCTTCAAGGGGTCGCGCAAGGGGACGCCGTTCGCCGCGACGCAGGCGGCGCTCAACGCGGGCAACGCGGCAAAGACGGTCGGCATGCGGTCGCTCGACGTCCGCGTGAAGGGCCCCGGTTCGGGCCGCGAGTCGGCGATCCGCGCGCTGCAGACCGTGGGGCTGGAAGTGAAATCGATTCGGGACGTCACGCCGATCCCGCACAACGGCTGCCGCCCCCCGAAGCGTCGGCGCGTATAGAGACTTTTTTATTGAGGACTTTGAATGGCGCGATATATCGGACCTGTGTGCCGTCTGTGCCGCCGCGAGGCGATGAAGCTGTTCCTGAAAGGGGAGCGCTGCTACACCGAGAAGTGCGCGATCGAGAAGCGCAACTTCGCGCCCGGCCAGCACGGCAAGACGAGGAAGGCGAAGCTCGCGGGCTACGGCCTCCAGCTGCGCGAGAAGCAGAAGGTGAAGCGCATCTACGGCGTGCTGGAGGATCAGTTCCGCCGCTACTTCGAGGCGGCCGAGCGGACCCGCGGCATCACCGGCGTCACGCTGCTGCAGCTGCTCGAGCGGCGGCTCGACAACGTCGTCTACCGGCTCGGCCTCGCGACGTCGCGGCCGCAGGCGCGGCAGCTCGTGCGCCACGGCCACTTCCTCGTGAACGGCAAGAAGGTGGACATCCCGTCCTACTCGGTGAAGGAAGGCGACGTCATCGGCGTCCTCGGGCGCACGCAGAAGAACCCGACCGTCGAGCACGCGATGGAGGAAGTCAAGGGCCGCGGCATCCCCGAATGGCTCTCGTTCGACGCAAACGCGATCACCGGCCGCGTCAACTCGATGCCGACGCGCGAGCAGATCAACCTGCCGGTGCAGGAGCAGCTGATCGTGGAGTTGTACTCGAAGTAACCCGTAATTAAGAATTAGGAATTAAGAATTAGGAATTCGCAGCAGTCGTGACAGCGTGACAACGAATTCTTAATTCCAAATTCTTAATTCTTAATTCTCTCGCTCGCTCCGCCGACCCGCAGCCCTACAGACCTGCGGCGGGAGGTCGGCGGTCACATGCAGGTCTGGAGGCCC
>QHWK01000441.1 GCA_003223775.1 Acidobacteriota bacterium | reverse complement strand
CGTCGCCATCTCGGTGATCCAGGCCGGCGTCAACGGGGCCAGAACGCGATTCGTCAGCGGCGATCGATCCGCACCCGCCCTGATCGCCATGCGCGCGCTGACGGCATTTCTGCACTTGTTGCAGCCAGCTGCCCGGCTGTGTGGCCGCTTGTCTCACGGGCTCACGCCGTGGCGCCGCCGTGTGGCGGCGGATGTCGTGCGGCCGTGGCCTCGCAATTTCGCTATCTGGTCCGAGCGGTGGCGCGCGCCTCACGAGCGGCTCCAGTCACTCGAATCGACGCTGCGCAGCGACGGCGCGTGCGTGCTTCGCGGCGGCGACTTCGACCGGTGGGACCTCGAGGTGCGCGGCAGCATCTTCGGGGCGGCGCGTCTGCGAATGGCGGTCGAAGAGCACGGCCTCGGGCGCCAGCTCGTGAGATGCCGCGTCTGGCCGCGGCCCTGCGTCCCCATGGTCAT
>QHWK01000440.1 GCA_003223775.1 Acidobacteriota bacterium | reverse complement strand
CGTCATTTCGCCATCCTCGCCGGCGTCGTCACCGTCGTGATCTGTTCGCCGACGCTGCTGGCGCAGGCGCCGGTCGCCGTCACCGGCATCGTTCAGGATCAGACGGGAGCCGTGGTGCAGGGCGCGAGGGTCACGCTCGTCCGTCAGACCGACGCCTCGAAACGAAGCGCGAGCTCGAGCTCCGATGGCAGCTTCCGCTTCGACGCCGTCTCGCCGGCGGATTACGTCCTGACCGTTCAGATGACGGGATTCGAAAACTTTCAGGACGTGCTCACCGTTGGCCTCGAGAACCGGCGGCCGATGATCGTCAGGCTGCGGGTCGGGACGCTGGAACAGGAGATCATCGTTGAGGCGGATTCGAGCGACAAGCTGTCGACGTCGGCAAGCGACGCCGCTACGACGAAGATAGGCGATGACGTGATCGGGAAGCTGCCGGTCGGGTCCGACGACCTCATGGCCGTGTTCACCAGATTTCTCTCGCCTGCGGCGCTTCCCGCGGAGGGCGTTTCACTTCTCGTCGACGGCGTGCCGGGCGAACAACTCGACCTCCCTTCGTCTTCGATCAGCAACGTGAGGGTCGATCGCAATCCCTACTCCGCGGCGTTTCAGCATCCGGGCACCGCCAGGGTCGAAGTCTCCACCAAACGCGGGCACCGAAGCCGCTACGATGGCGCGCTCGACAGCTTCCTCAGAACGTCGCTGTTCGCTGCGCGCAACGCGTTTGCGGATTCAGTGCCGGACATCGCGACGCGGCTCGTCCAGCCGACGCTGGGCGGGCCGCTGCCGGGGAAGAAGGCCGCGTTCTTCGTTGCCGGCCAGCGATTCACGAAAGACGAGAGCGCGGTCACGGACGCGGTGACGGTTGCCGGTCCGTTCGTCGCGAACGTCCCGACGTCGCATCGTCACGACAACATCTTCACGCGGCCGCAATGGTGGCCGAACGACCTGCAGGTGCTCGCCGCAACGTACACGTTCAACGATCAGGTCTTCAAGAACCGCGATTCGGGCGGGTTCAATCTGCCGGAGCGCGGCGTCGGCGTGGAACGGCGGAAACACAAGGTCACCGTGACGCACAGCCTGCTGTCGCCGTCCGGTTGGCAGAACAACATCATCTTCAGCTTCACGCACGAGGCGGATCGGACCGGCGCTCCAGCGGCCGCGCCGGGCATCGTCGTCAACGACGCGTTTGCCGCCGGGCCGTCGCCGTCGTTCGTCACCGACAACAAGCGCACGGTCGACGTCCAGAACGTGACCAGATATTACGCTCGCGCCCGGCACTCGCTGTTGTTCGGGGCCAGGGTTCGCGCGGACCAGATCGCCACCGCCGACGCGACGAATTTCGGCGGCACGTTCGAGTTCGGCAGCCTCCAGGCATTCATCGACCGCACGCCGCTGACGTTTCGAATCAATCAGGGCGATCCGAACATCGCGTACGGCGTGTATCTGGCCACCGGGTTCGCCCAGGACGAGATCCGCGTGACGCCACAGCTCACGCTGACCTTCGGGCTTCGGTACGACTGGCAGTCGACCATCCACGATCGCGACAACGTCGCGCCGCGCTTGGCGTTCGCGTTTGCGCCCGGACGCCGGAAGCAGACGGTCGTTCGCGGTGGAGCGGGGACGTTCTACGACAACCTGCCCCGCGCGGCGACCGAGCGCTCGCTGCTGGTGGACGGCGTTCAGGTTCACGAGGTGGTGATCGCGAGGCCGGCGTTTCCCAATCCGTTTGGCAGCGGCGAGACCGTTTCGCCGCCGCCGAGCACGGTGCGGATTGCGCCCGACCTCCGGGCGCCGTCGTTGACGCAGGCGAGCGTCGGCATCGAGCACGAGCTGTGGGCCAAGAGCTGGCTGACAACCGAATACTCGGTGCTCCGCGGCGACCATCTGTTTCGAACGCGCAACATCAACGCGCCGCTGCCGGACACAGGGCTGCGGCCGAATCCCGCATTCGTGAACGTCAATCAGGTCGAGTCGACGGCGTCTCAACGAACGGAGGC
This sequence comes from Acidobacteriota bacterium, assembly GCA_003223775.1. Classification (GTDB taxonomy): domain Bacteria; phylum Acidobacteriota; class Vicinamibacteria; order Vicinamibacterales; family CAVVIG01; genus QHWK01. The sequence goes on along the minus strand of QHWK01000440.1, from coordinate 2,628 downwards.
GCTGGCGGTCACGTTTCAGGGACGTATCGGAAAGGTCTTCCAGCCGTATGCCCGCTACATCCTCTCGAAGACGACGAACGACACGTCTGGCGCGTTTTCGCTTCCGGCCGACAACTACGATCTTCGCGGCGAAAGCGGACCCGCAGATTTCGACGCGCGACATCGCTTCAACCTGATGGGGGTTTTGTCGCTGCCGCGAGCGTTTCAGCTCGGGTTGCTGATGACCGCGTCGAGCGGCGTGCCGTTCAACCTCACCACCGGATTCGACGACAACGGCGACACGGTCGCCAACGACCGTCCGACCGGCGTCACGCGGAACACCGGCCGCGGGCCTGCAGCGGTGCAACTCGATGCGCGACTGTCGAAGAACTTCACCATGAATCACGAGTGGCGTGGAAGCCAGCGGCGTGACGTCGTCACAATCGGTGTGGACGTGTTCAACGCGATCAACCACACGAACGTGACGGGCGTCGTCGGCGTGGAAGCGTCGCCGTTCTTCGGCCGTGCGAATTCGGCGGCGCCGGCACGAGTCGTTCAGTTCTCGGCGAGATACTCGTTTCGACAGTAGCCCGGCTTCGGGACCGCGCGTGCCGGGCTTCACCACGATATGAACCGCATCAGCTCCACTACGCGACGGCTGTGCCGGGAGATGCGGCCGTACGTGTCGCATCTCTCGACGCTGTTCGCGTTGAGCCTGCTCGGAACCCCGCTGGCGCTGCTGACGCCCGTGCCGCTGAAGATCGCCGTGGACAACGTTCTCAACGCGCGCCCGCTCCCGCGCGTTCTCGGCATGCTGTTGCCGGCGGCGGTCAAGCATTCCAATCGGACGCTGCTCGCGTCCGCCGTCGCGCTCGTCGTGGCGGTGGCGCTCCTGAATCAGCTGCGCGAGTTCGGCATCTCGCTGCTGACGACCTACACGGGGGAGCGGATGCTGCGCGACTTCCGCGCGAAGCTGTTCCGCCATGTGCAGCGGGTCTCGTTGTCGTACCACGATCTCAAGGGCACGGCCGACACGCTCTACCGCATTCAATACGACGCCACCGCGCTCCAGGACATCGTGGTCGTCGGGCTGGTGCCGTTCTTTTCGTCCGCGATCACGATCGTGGCCATGACGTACGTTACCGCGCGCATCAACTGGAAGTTCGCGGCCGTCGGCCTGGCGATCGCACCGTTCATGCTGGTGGTCTCCGGCTCGTATCGACAGCGGATGCGCAGTCAGTCGCGAACGGTCAGAAAGCTCGAGAGCTCCGCGCTGTCGGTCGTGCACGAAGTCCTCGGCTCGCTTCGCGTCGTGAGAGCGTTCGGGCAGGAGAACCGCGAGCACGGCCGCTTCATCCAGCGATCGAACGAGGGAATGCAGGCTCGCCTCCGCCAGGCGTACCTGGAAGGCAGCTACGGCATCGCGCTCGCGTCGCTCACCGGCCTCGGGATGGCGAGCGTGCTGTACATCGGCGTGCGCGACATCGAGGCGGGACGGCTCACGCTCGGCGATCTCCTGCTGGTCATGAGCTATCTCGGACAGCTGTACGGTCCGATGCGGACCGTTGGACGAAAGATGGCGACGCTGCAGTCGCACCTGGTCGGCGCCGAGCGCGCGTTCTCGCTGCTCGACGAGGAACCGGACGTCGTCGAGCGGCCGTCGGCGCGCCCGCTGGCGCGGGCGTCGGGCGCGATGGCGTTCCGCGACGTCTCGTTCGCGTACGACAACGGTCAGCCAGCCGTTCTCGAGGGCATCTCGTTCGACGTCGAGCCAGGCGCATCGGTCGGCATCGTCGGCGCAACGGGCGCCGGTAAGACGACGCTCGTGAGCCTGCTGACGCGCTTCTACGATCCAACCACGGGTTCAATCGCGCTCGACGACGTGGATCTGCGGGACTACAAAGTCGCCGACCTGCGGAATCAGTTCGCGATCGTGCTGCAGGAGCCGGTTCTCTTTTCGACGACGGTTGCCGAGAACATCGCGTACGCGCGACCCGGCGCGAGCGAAGTCGATATCATCGCGGCGGCGCAGGCCGCCAACGCGCACGATTTCATCCACCGGCTGCCGCAGGGATACCACACCGTCGTGGGCGAGCGCGGCATGCGCCTGTCGGGCGGGGAACGCCAGCGCATCTCCATCGCGCGCGCGTTCCTCAAGGACGCGCCGATTCTGATCCTCGACGAGCCGACCAGCTCCGTCGACATGAAAACGGAAGCATCGATCCTGCACGCGCTCGACCGGCTCGCCCGCGGCCGGACGACGTTCGTCATTACGCATCGTCCCAGCGCGCTCAAGCAGTGCGACCTCATCGTGCGGATCGAACACGGACGCGTCGTCGCGATCGAGCCCGGACTCGGAGTGCGCATAGCGGTGCAGTCGTGAAGTGCGAACGATGAAGAGGTTGCGCATCGGATTTCTATTGCCGCGCTATTCCCACCGCAGCAAAAGCTTCATGCCCGTGGTCGTGCAGGCGCTCGCGGAATCCGGGGCAATCGTGGACGTCATCCATCCCATGGATCGGATGGTGAATCTGGCGGAGATCCGGGTCGAGCACGACCTCTATGTGTTACGCCATACCAGCGGCTTGTCCCTCAGCCTGGCAGGCGCGCTTCATGAGCTGGGCGCCGCGATCGTCAACCCGTATCCCG
>QHWK01000439.1 GCA_003223775.1 Acidobacteriota bacterium | reverse complement strand
ACCGGCGGCACTTCCTGTCGGCGCTGCGCTTTGGGTTGCGCGTCGAGACGCCGGCGGAGTTCGCGGCGTCGCTGAAGAAACGCGTCAGGTGACGTTGACGTGGACTTTGCCGAGGCGCGCGACCGCCGCGGCGAGCGTTCGCGCTTCGATGGGCTTCGCGAGGTGGAGCTGGAAGCCCGCCTCCAGCGCATGATGCCGATCTTCGGGCCGCGCGAAGGCCGTCAGCGCGATCGCCGGAATCGATGCGGAAACGCCGGTCTTGGTTGACGCGCGCAGCGCGCGGAGGAGCGCGTACCCGTCCGCGCCGGGCATCGCGACGTCGGTGAGGAGCACGTCGACACGTTCGCGCGCCAGGACTTCGAGCGCCTCGGCGGCCGACGAGGCCTGCAGCGTCGCTGCGCGGTAGGTCTCGAGCGAGGCCGTTACCACTTCGCGGTTCTGGTCGTCGTCGTCCACGACGAGCACGCGAAGGCCGTCGAGCGTCGGCGCATCCTCTTCGTCGTCGGCGAGGCCGCGCCCGGACGCCGGATCGACACCCGGATTATAGACGGCGACGATCGGCAGCCGGACGATGAACGTCGCGCCGTGCCCGTCGGCGCTGTTGACGACGATTGTGCCGCCGTGCGCGTCGACGAGATGCTTGACGATGGCGAGGCCGAGGCCGAGCCCGCCGTGGGCGCGCGTCGTCGACCCGTCGGCCTGCCTGAACGGCTCGAAGACCGATCCGATGAAGTCCGCCGGTATGCCCGGTCCGGTGTCGGTGACGGAGAGCTCGACGAGATTGTTCGTGCGGCGCAGCGCCAGGTGCACGGCGCCGCCTTCCGGCGTGAACTTGACGGCGTTCGACAGCAGATTCCAGACGATCTGCTGGAGCCGCGCGCCGTCCGCGTAGAGCGCGCCGACCGACGGCTCCGCGTTGACGACGATCTGGATCCGCTTGGCGTCGGCCACCGTCTGGATGACGTCGATCGCCGCGCGGATGATGTCGTGCATGTCGACGGCCGCGCGCGCGAGGCGGAGCTTGCCGGACATGATCCGCGCGACGTCGAGCAGATCGTCGATCAGCTGGGACTGGCGCCGCGCGCCGTCGTAGATCGCGTGCGACGCGCGCGTGCGCTTCGCGTCGTCGAGTGTGCCGCGGCGCAGCATGTCGGCCCAGCCGAGCACGGCGTTGAGCGGCGTCCGCAGCTCGTGCGACACGATCGCGAGGAACTGATCCTTCAGGCTATTGGCCCGCTCCGCGGCCGCGCGCGCCGCCTGCTCGCGCTCGAGGAGCTGCTTGCGCAGCTGCTGCAGGTGCGTCATCTCGGCGAGCGCCGCGGCGAGCCGCTCCTTCTCGGTGGCGAGCGCGCGCTCGGCGTCGCGCGCCTGCGACAGCGCGCCCATCGCCTCGGCGTGCAGCCGCGTCGTCTCTTCCACGTGGCGCTGTTCGTCCTCGAGGCGCCCGACGAAGATCCGGTACGTGCGATACGTGAGGTAGATCGGCGCGAACATCACGATCGCGATCCAGTGCTCGCCGCGGTTCAGGACGACGGCCGCCGCCGCGCCGGCGCTGCCCGCGACCATGAAGCTGCTGCCGCTCCACAGAAAATCCTCGCGCCAGACGTAGGAGAACCGACGGCGGCTCGAGAGCGCAATCGCGCCGGCGACGAGACCGGTGTTGACGAAGAAGTACGTCGCCACGGCGCCGACCAGCGGACGGGCCAGCGGCACGAGCTCGCGCGGCGCCGGCGGGCCGCCGAGCCACGCGTACGCGGCGCCGGTCGCCGCCATGGTGATCGCCTCGGCCGCCGCGCTGAACACGGATCGATAGAGCGGATACGGCTGCCGCACGCTGTAGGTGCACTGCGTCCAGACGCCGGCCACCGCGATGACGAGCGCGTGGCGCGGTCCGAGAACCAGGAGCGCCATCAGATCGGCCGCGTACGACACGGACAGCGTCGAGCCGCTCGACAACGCGATCGGCAGGTTCACTTTCCACGACGAAGTGACGCACGCGAGCACGAGCAGCCCGGCGAAGAGCAGCGGCCGCGGGAAGCTGACGGGGAAGGACGCGGCGAATGCAATCGCGCCTACGGCGATCACGGCGCCGACGTACACACGTACGGCGCGCGGCTGTTCGGCCCATGTCAGGCCGTTTCGGAGTGGCGTCACTAATTCCAGATCACTGGCTGGCAGCTCGGGTCGGTGCAACTCGTCCCCCACACAACGGTGTCACCGTCGTCGTTGGTGCCCCAGACCACCGTGTCGCCGTCGGCCGTGCCCCAGACGACCGTGTCGCCGTCGGAAGAGCTCCAGATCAGCAGGCCGCCGATCGCTCCGACGAGTCCGCCCGCCGACGCCGGGCTCGTCGTGCAGTCGGCGCCGCCGCACGTCGTGCCCCAGACGACGTTTTCATAGGCGGCCGTCGTATCCCACGTCGTCCACGACGCCGGGTCGCTGCAATCGGCCGCCGTGCAGATCACGCCCCACGCCGCCGGCGCACCCGTCTGCGTCGTCGTCGCGCCCCACACGATCGACTTCGACCATCCGTTCGTGCCGGGCATCAGCTGTCCACCCGCAACCGCGCGGTTGCCCCAGATGATCTGGGTGCTCCAGTCGGGCGACGACGGATACGCGCCGATCGGCGCGGCGAAGAAGCGCGCGAGATCCACGGCGCCCTTCGCGTTCAGGAAGCCGGAGCCTTCGGTGAGCGGATCGTATTGCGGATAGATCTGCGCGGTGTACTCGAGGAGCGCTTTCACGGCGTTCGGCGTCAGCGCGGGATTCGCCTGCAGCATGAGCGCGACGGTGCCGGCGACGACGGGCGTCGCCATGCTCGTGCCGCTGAGACTCAGATACGGGAGATACGGCGTCGGGATGGTGCCGGGCAAAAGATACGCCGCCTTCGACGAGTAGAACGCGCTCAGCGGATCGCTCAACGACTCGATGCCGACGCCGGGCGCGACGAGATCCGGCTTCGCGGCCCGATTCACGGCCGTCGGACCCCGCGAGCTGAACGCGGCGATCGTATCGTCGGCGCGATCGATCGTCCCCATGTGGCTCGAGGCGCCGACGGTCACGACCCACGGCGCATTGCCGGGTGCGGTGATGCCGCCGTACTGCGTTGCGCCCTGCGCGCTGCGGCCGTAGTTGCCCGCCGCCGCGACGACCACGATGCCGGCGTTCACCGCCGCCTTCGCCGCGAGCGTGAGCGGATCGAGGTCGTAGGACTCGTAGACGCCGGTCGCCACCGACAGGTTGACGACCTTGATGTTCAGCTCCACACGGTGCGCCAGGACGTAGTCGAGCGCGGCGATCACGTCGCTGATCCGTCCGGCGCCGGTCTGATTCAGCACCTTGAGCACGGTGAGCCGGGCGCCCGGCGCGATGCCGGATCGCGCGCCGCCCGAGTCGAAGCCGTTGCCCGCGACGATGCCGGCGACGTGCGTGCCGTGGCCGTAGTCGTCGTACGGCGCGGGTCGTCCGTTGACGAAGTCGACGAAGCGCGCCACGCGCTGCGCGCCGAGGCTGTCGGTCAGATCGTCGTGCCACGCGGTGATCCCCGAATCGATGATCGCGACGCCGACGCCCGATCCGTCGTACCCGAACTCCTGTCGGACGGCGGTCGCGCCGACGGTCGGGCCGGTGCGCTCCATCGCGCCGGCGGCCATGCGGTCCATCGAGACGTGCGCGACGAGGCCGCTCGCGCCGAGCGTCGCCAGCGAGGCGTTCGGCACTGTTACGGCGAGGCCGTTGACGATCGGCAGCAGCCGGCCGACTGACCCGCCAGCCAGCTGGACAACGAACGCGAGCTGCGTAAGGGAGACACCATCGACGGCGCGGACAACGACCCGCGTCGAACCGATGACAAGCGAAACGCGCTTCTGCAGCAGCGGATCGAGCTTCGAGGTGGAACTGGTTTGCGCGGCAGCGGCGAGTGACGTCGCGAGGACGACGGCGAGCGCCAGGGATGCGGCGAATCGGACTTGCGACGTTCGCATCGCGGTGGCTCAAGCAACCGACGTGCCCTCTCATGCCCTCACGATCGTTTATGACTAAATGCGAGCAGATTTCATCGTTGCGCAGAATTGACGCAAAAAGCCGCCGCTGGCGTGTCTTGGAAATGTCTTGATCTGTTGCGCGCTGGACGTTTTCGGTGTGTTGACACGCCAGCTCGGCTGTAGCGTCGTAGGCGACGCCACACAGTTACGCGCGGCGCTTCCTATTTCTGTGGTAACGCCTGCGAAGGCGCCGCGCCGCGTTTGACGACCGTGATCGTCAGCTGCGACGGGTACTGCTTCGAATGGTGCACGGCGTTGTGTGCGACGACGCCGCGCGACTCGTCGTAGTTGTTGCCGCCGGTGTTGAGGTTGCGATCGAAGCGCGGGAAGTTGCTGCTCGAGACCTCGATCCGCAGCCGGTGGCCAGCGGGGAAGTAGTTGCTCGTGTTCAGCGGCTGCAGGGCGACCTTGTACACCTTTCCCGATTCCATCCACGCGAGCGGCTTGTCGTAGCCGTCGCGGTACCGGAGGCGCTGAATCGACTCGTCGAGGTTGTAAGCGCGGCCGTCGGGATAGACGTCGAGGACTTTCACCGTGAAATCGGTGTCCTTCGCGTCGGACGAGACGTAGAGCGTCGGCACGATCGGCCCGCTGAGCTCGGTTCCCCCCTTGAAGGGTTCCGTCGTGTAGACCAGGATGTCGTCGCGCGCTTCCATGCGCCGCTGATCGAACGCGCCCGCCTGCACCGCGTTGCCGGTGCAGCACACGTTGCCGCCGTAGGAGAGCACCGGGTTCGTCGGATCGTAGGTGAACGCGTCGGGCTTATCCGCGTCGGGCGCCGAGGCCGCGAGCGCGCCGTCGCCGTTCAGCGTGTTCGCGCGCCCGCCACTCGCCAGATAGAACGTCGCCTGTTGCGCGCCGGGCGGCGGCCACGTGTCGGAGGTCTGCCACTTGTTCATCCCCATCGTGTAGTAGGTGACCTTCGGCAGCGAGGCGATCTGCGTGTTCCGCTCGCCTTTCAGAAAGCGATCGAAGAAGCCGTAGACGATCTCGTTGTAATCGAGCCGCGCGTCGCCCATGCTGCGCTCGCCGACGATGGTGTCCGCCGTCGCTCGCGTGTAGGCGCAGTGCGCGACCGGCGCGATGATCGCCCACTGCTCGTCGGCGATCGCGGGCGAGG
>QHWK01000438.1 GCA_003223775.1 Acidobacteriota bacterium | reverse complement strand
TCGGGTTGTTCGGGTTGCAGTAGAACACGAGCCCGGCGCCCTTGGCCGCGGCGAGCATCTGATCGAGATCGATCTTGAACTCGGAGTTCAGCTTGACGCCGCGCACCGGGTTGCCGAGCAGCTCGGCGTAGCCCGCGCACTCCTCGTAGGTCGGGATCGTGCCGACCAGCGCCTTCTGCTTCGAGGTGAACACCTGCGTCGCCGCGCGCAGGATTTCGGTGGAACCCTCGCTGACGAGGACGTTCTCGGTCTTCACCTTGAAGTGCGCCGCGATGGCTTCGGTGAGCTCGCCCGACTGGTTCGAGTAGCGGCCCGGCTTCGCGCCGTTCTCGAGCAGCGTGCGCAGCGCGCCGAGGACTTTCGGTCCCGGTCCGACCGGGTTCTCGTTGCTCGCGATGCAGATGACGCCGCGCTCTACGGCCTGCAGGTCGGGCTCGAACGCCGACCAGATGGTGTTCTCACGGCCGCGGCCCCAGGCAGTGCTGGTAAGCGCGGCGCCCGCCCCAAGCCCGGCGGTCTGGACGAACTGACGTCGTGACAGTGCCATGGCTTCCTCCTACCGCCCCTTCCCGGACGAGGTCGTCGTCGAGGGCTTGAGCACGCTGCGGAATACGTCGGTGGCCTTCTGCATCTCTTCCATCGTGCCGAGCGAGATGCGCGCCCACTGCTTTTCCATCGGCGGGAAGTCGCGGCCGACCATCACGCCCTTTGCCGCGCACGCGTCGCGGAACTGCGCCGCCGTCATCGTCTTGCCGATCTCGGTGAAGATGAAGTTGGTCTGCGAGTCGGTGGACGGATAGCCGAGATCCGCGAACGCCTTGATCGTGAAGTCGCGCACCGCCTTGTTGCGCGCGCTCTCCTCTTTGATGTGCTGCGGATCCTTCAGCGACGCCACCGCGGCGGCGACGCCGAACGTGTTCACGTTGTACGGCATGCGCCACGCCGACATCTTCTTGATCGTCGCCGCGTCGCCCATCGCGTAGCCGATGCGGACGCCGGCCATCCCGTACGCCTTCGAGAAGCGTCGTCGGAGAGGCCTTCTTCACCTCGGCGACGAAGTCCTTGATCTCCTGCGCGCTGTTGATCGTCGCCGTCGGGTTGTTCGGGTTGCAGAGATAGACCAGGCCGGCGCCCTTCACCAGCGGGAGCAGCGCCGAGAGCTCGGTCCGGAGCGTCTTCTCGGCGACAGGCGCCGATTTGACGCTGAACTTGAGGACGTTCTGCGCGAAGCCCGCCGGATCGCCGTAGGTCGGCGACGGGATGACGAGGTGCTTGGTGGGCGACATGAAGACGCGCGCGACGTTCTTCAGCAGCTCCTGCGACCCGACGCCCAGCACGACGTTCTCGCGCTTGGCCGAATTCAGCTTCGCCAGGAGCATCTCGAGGTCCGCATCGAGCGGCGTGCTGTTGAACGGGTAGCGGTTGGCCTCGGGAAACTTGCCGAGGATCGCGTCGATCGCGGCCTTGCCGGGACCGAGCGGGTTCTCGTTGCTGCTGATACGGATGGCTTCCACTCCAGGCGGAAGGTTGGGACGCATCCGCGCAGCGCCCTGACGGCCCTGCTGCATCGCCTCGGCCATCAGCTCCTCGTGACCGCGAGCGGCCATGAAGGCGGCGGCATGCGACGTGCGACCCACTCCCAAGCCCTGAAGGAAACCGCGGCGCGACACCGACATGGGATTCCTCCTTCAGCTACAGACGCTACCGACTAGAACGCGAAAAACCTGTTGGGGAAGGCAAGATGCACTGCGACAGGTCAATCGCACGGATTCTATGCTGTCGCCCAGGGAGTGTCAACGAAAGTACTGAGCCGCCAAGACTTGTCACGAACTGTCATGCTTGCGGATGCGCAACGCTGCGCGACGGGCGGCCGCGCCCTTCGCCGCGTTCGCCGACGTGTGCGGTCTTAACGACTCATAAGCGAAGCGCCGATATACGTAATGTTATGAAAAACGTCACGCGCGCTCTCTTCGCCGCCGGCGCCGCGCTGCTCGTCGCGGCGTCGCCAGCTCTTGCGCAGTTCAAGCCGCGGCCGCTGAACGATCCGGCGACCGGTGAGCTCTTCCATATCGAGGCCGACGCCGGCTTCTGGAACCCGACGGCCACCATGACGATCTCGAGCGAATCGCTCGGCATCCCCGGGAGCGTCATCGATCTCAAGAACGATCTCGGTGTGACCGATCAGCGGTTCCCTGCGCTGAACCTGCAGCTCCGGCCGGCGCGGAGTCACCACTTCCGTCTGCAGTACATCCCGATCGCCTTCGAAGGCAGCACGCGGATTCAGCGAGACGTGATCTTCAACGGCATCCGCTACAGCTTCAACACGCCGGTCAACTCCTCGATGGACTGGAAGGCGTGGCGCTTCGGATACCAGTACGACTTCCTCGTGAAGAACCGCGGCTTCGCGGGCTTCATCATGGAGGCGAAGTACACCGACGTGCGCGTGGAGCTCGACAGCCAGTTCGCGCAGGAATTCGCGCACGCGCGCGCGCCGATTCCGGCGCTCGGCGGCATCGGCCGCTTCTACGTCGTGCCGAACATCTCGATCACCGGCGAGGTGACCGGCTTCAAGATCCCCGACAGCATCGACAGCCGGTACAACGCGCATTACGTCGATATCGACGTGTACGGCACGCTGAACTTCACGAACAACATCGGCGTGAAGGCTGGCTACCGCTCGCTCGACCTCGGGTACCTGATCAAGACCGACAGCGGATCGTTCGTGCTGAAGGGTCTGTACTTCGGTGCGGTGCTGAGGTACTGACACGCCTCATGTCTTCGTGGTCCCGTCAGTGCAGCGTCACGTCCGCCACGACGAGCTTTTCCAGCCGGCGGTCCGCTTCTGCCAACGTCTCCGGCCGCTTACAGAAACAGAATCTCAGCTTCGTGCGCCCCGCGCCGGCGGTCTTGTAAAAGCTGCTGCCCGGCACCGCCGCCACGCCGACGTCCTTCACCAGATACCGCGCGAACTCGACATCGTCTGCGAAGCCGAACGTGCCGATGTCGGTCATGATGTAGTACGCGCCCGACGGCTTGTAGGTCGTGAAGCGGTGGCGGTCGAGGATCGCGATGAGCGCGTCGCGGCGCTCCTGATACTTCGCGGCGAGCGACGTGTAGTAGCTGTCGGGCAGCGCGAGCGCCACCGCGCCCGCCTCCTGCAGCGGCGCCGGCGCGCCGACCGTCAGGAAGTCGTGCACCTTGCGGATCGCGCCGGTGAGCGAGGGCGGCGAGATGGTCCAGCCGACGCACCAGCCCGTGACGCTGAAGGTCTTCGACAACCCGTTGAGCGTCACCGTGCGATCGGCCATCCCTTCGATCGTCGCGATCGGCACGTGCTGCTGCCCGTCGTAGATGATGTGCTCGTAGATCTCGTCCGAGATCGCGATCGCGTCCCACTTGCGGCAGAGCGTGGCAATCGTCTCGAGCTCCTCGCGCGAGAACACCTTCCCCGTCGGGTTGTTCGGCGTGTTGATGATGATCGCCTTCGTCTTGTCGTTGAACGCCGCCGCGAGGTCGTCGGGATCGAAGCTCCAGTCGGGTTCGTGCAGCGTCACGTAGCGCGGCGTCGCGCCGGAGAGAATCGCGTCGGGGCCGTAGTTCTCGTAGAACGGCTCGAAGACGACGACCTCGTCGCCCGGATCGACGATGGCCATCATCGTCGCCATCATCGCTTCGGTCGTGCCGCAGCAGACGGTCACCTGCTCGTCGGCGACGATCGGGACGCCGTAGCGCCGCGTGAACTCGCGCGCGACCGCCTCGCGCAGCGGCCGCGCCCCCCACGTGACGGCGTACTGGTTCACGTCGTCGTTGATCGCCGCGCACGCCGCCGCCTTGATTTCGGGCGGCGCCGGAAAATCGGGGAACCCCTGCGAGAGATTGACGCCGCCGTAGAGCTGATTGAGCCGCGTCATCTCACGGATGACCGACTCGGTGAATTGCGTGGCTCTCTTCGATCCGGTCAGCTTGGACATTTGTGGGAATTCTGTCATGGCTGATGGCTGGATGGCTGATGGCAAATGGGAAATGGCAGGATGGCCATCGACCCTAAGCCATCAGCCATCAGCCATCAGCCATCAGCCATCAGCCATCAGCCATCACGGCGGCGCGCCGACGACTTCTTCTTCGCCGGCGCTTTCTTCGCAGGCGCCGGCGTCGCGCTCGCCTTTTTCGCCGGCCCGGGCGCGGCCTGGTGCGCGACGGCCGGCTTGGCGTCGCGCGCGATGTCGGCCGGTGACTCCGAGCCGTACAACCGGCGGTAGTCGTCGGCCGTGCCCAGAATCTTCTTCACGTAGTTCTGCGTCTCGGGGAACGGAATGTCGTCGATGAACTCGTCGCGCTCGAAGCCCGCCTTCTCGGCGATCCACCGCTGCACGCGGTTCGGGCCGGCGTTGTAGGTCGCGAGCGCGAAGTGCGCGCCGCCGAACTGGCGGACGAGATCGGCGAAATACGCCGTGCCCATGCGCAGATTCGTGTCCGCCGTCGTCAGCAGGCTGAGCGAGAACTTGCGCGAGATGCCGATCTTGCGCGCGTAGACGCGGCCGGTGGACGGCAGGAGCTGCATCAGCCCGTACGCGTTCGCCGCCGATTTGACGTCGGGCGTGAAGGTCGACTCCTGCGCGATGAGCGCCGCGATCATGTACGGATCGAGATCGTGCTCCGATGCGTAGCGGCGGATCTCGGGCCAGTAGTTCACGGGGAACAGGACCTTCAGCAGCTCCGCCGGCAGCTTCTCGCCGCCCGCGGCGAGATACTGCGGGTACGCGCGCTTCATCGCGTTGATGCCCGCGCCCAGATCGCCGCGCCGGTTGTAGACCCAGCCCATCGTCGCCTGAATCACCGGCGAGTCGCCCCAGTTCTTCTGCGCGTAGTGCAGCTCGTCGAGCGCCTGATCGTAGAGATCCAGCGCGAGCAGCGCGCGTACGACCGGTGCGTTGGGCGGCAGCGGCGACGGTTCGGCGGGGGCTTCGGCAGCCACGTCGGCGATCACGCGCGGCGCGCCGCGCGTCTCGAGACGCTTGACCGAGAGGCGGCCGTAATAGCTGTTCGAGTAGTCGGCGGCGACGATTCGGTAGCGCGCGTCGGCCAGCTCCGTCTCGCGCAGATTGTCGTGTGCGCGGCCAGACCAGTACAGCCACATCGGGCGATAGTCGGAGCGCACGAAATGCGCCGCCGCCGATTCGAAGGCGCGGTTCGCGTCGGCATAGCGGCCCGCCTTGTACGCCCACCAGCCGATCTTCCACGCCGCGCGTTCTGCGTAATGCCCGGCCGGAAACTTCTCGTACATCTCGCGGAACGTTTCGTCCGCCTTCTCGTCGTCGTTGTCGAGGATGTAATGCGTCGCGAGGTTGTTGAGCGCTTCCTCGGCCCAGCTCTGCGACGGGAACTCGTTCACCAGGCGCCGGACGATGCGGAGGTACTCGTCGCGATCGCCGAGCTCGCGCGTGGCGACGGCGTAGAAGAAGAGCGCTTCGCCCTGGCGCGACGCATGGTCGATGTAGGGGCGGATCTGGTCGCGCGCCGCGCGCGCGTGCTTGAGATAGTAGTCGCACTCGCCGAGGCGCAGCTGCACGAGCTCGCGATCGTTCGCGTCGGCGGCCGCTGCGCGCAGCGACTCGAACACGCTCTTCGCCTGCGCGTACCGCTTTGCGGCGAAGAAGCGTTCGCCGCGCCCGACTTCGAGCTTGTAGCGATTCGTGCCCGGCGCGATCGGACCGATCGGCAGGCTGGTGAGCTCGTCGCCCGCGACAGGCGCGAGATCGCTGAACGGAAATTCGTAGACGACGCGCGAGTACGCTTCCGCCGCCTTTTCCGGATTGCCGGAGGCCTTCGCCACGCGGCCCAGACGCATCAGCAGATCGTCGGGCGCCGTGGTCTTGAGCGTCGCGAGGCGCTCGTAGATCGCCATCGCGGCGGCGGGATCGTTCAGCGCTTCGTCGGCGTCGGCTTCGCGCATCGCCGCCGCTTCGGCGAGATAGCCGATCGGCTCGCGGGAGGCCAGCATCTGGAACGTACGGCGCGCGTCGGCAGCCCGGCCGAGCCGCAGTTCGGCGAGCCCCTGGTAATACTCCGCGTAAAGGCCGAGCGTCCCCTGCCGCACCGACGGCTGGACGAGGATCGGCAGCGCGCGCGCGAAGTTGTTCTCCACCTCGAGCTTCACGGCCTGCGTGAACTCGCCGAACGCGGCGCTGCGCGCGTCGGCGCGGGCGGCGGCGTCGGGCGCGAGCCACAGCAGCGACGGATCGACAGGCAGCCTCGGGTGGACCGTCGCCTTGAGCGCGGGATCCGCGTCGGCCGTCTGCTGCGCGCGCGGCGCGGCGGCGAAGGCGAGGAGCGCCGAGGCGCACGCGAGGACGGAAATCAGCGATCGGTTCATGTTCGACGTACTACGTTCTGACCCTCGAGCAGCGTCGCGTCGCCGTTGGCAAGCGTGCGCACGAGCTCGTCGTGAAAATAATCGGCGCGCTCGCGCACGTGGCGCGGCACCCGCTGCTCGTACATCACGCGCGCGTGGGCGATTTCGCCGCCGAGGCGCGCGATCAGGTCCCGGTCCCGGCGGCCTTCCACGACATCCGCCTCGTGGTAGAGCTTGATCTCGCTCACGAGCAGCTTTGCGTAGCGCTGCGCCGACGTATGCTCTTCGGCGCTCGACGCCTCGTCCGACAGGCCTGACGGTCCACGTGCCGGCTCTGCCGGCGTCTGGACGACCGCTCGCGCCGTTTTGAAGGCGGTAATGGCTTCGAGCGCACGCGAGGCGTAGCGCGCGAGAATCTCGAGCGCTTCCGCCGTCTGTGAAGGGGCGTCCAGACGACGGTTCGCGGCTGAGACGTCCACGACTGCGACCACTTCGCCAGCGAGCGTCAGCGGAAACGCCCGCTCGACGCCGTCTCGCAGCGCCGGCGCGTTGTTGCGCGCCGCAGCCGCGACGGCGCGATCCTCGTCCAGCGCGACCTCTTCTGTTTGCGCGCTCGCATCGGACGTCCACGAGGTCAGGCGGTCGTTCCGCAGCAACCAGAGGCGGGCGGCTGAACCGTCGGCGCCGGCCGCGCGCACGAGCGCCTCGAGGACACCGCCGAGCGACGTCGCCGCCGCCATCGCGCGAATGCCCTCGGCGAGCCTCGTCAGCGATTCCCCATCGGCCGGCGGCGGCGGCGCGGCGGCCTGGCTTGCGGCGTCGAGCTGCGCGCGCCACGCCGCTTCGCGTTCGCGGAGCGTTTCCTCGGCGTGCGCGGCCGCATCAGCGCGGGCGGCCGCTTCGGCGCGCGCGTCGGCTTCGGCGCGGACAGCGGCCTCGGCTGCGGCGATCGCCTCGTCTCGCTCCCTGCGCGCGTCTGCTTGAGCGCGCGCGACGGCCTCGTCGCGTTCAGCTCGCGCCGATTGCGCGAGCGCATCCAGCGCGGCGCTCGCGTGGCCGTCGAGCTCATGGCGGAGACGGTCAGTAAGCGTGTCGAAAGCTCGTCGGAGCTCTTCCTCGAACGTCATGGATTAGAACGGCGCCTCGAACGTGCGGGCCAGACAGGGGTTGTCGGCATTATGCGGGCGCCTCGAGGCCAAGTCAAGCGCGGCGGGCGAGCAACTCCAACGGGCTGAGTGAGTTGACGACATCGCTTGGAGGCCGTACAATGCACAATGTCAAGTCGCGAATCTCGGTTCCTCATCCGTTCGCACGGGGGCGACACGGTTTCGACGGGGGTAAAGACTCGCGGGATGCATGCCGAGCGCCATCGTCTCGTAAATCCGGTGGAACACAACGTAACTGCGGACACGCAGCTCGCTCTCGCTGCTTAACTAACCCTTAAGACAGCGACGTCCGCCCCGTTCTCGCCTGTGGGATGGGGGCCGGATGTCATAAATGCAGGCTGGTCGTCACTGGCGGTTCCGACGGGTGACGGCGAGATTCATTCGGAGCTAGCGGCCGCCGGTTTCCGTCGCTCTTCGACGGCGGCTGCGAACTTTCAAGAGCGGCTACGCATGTAGACGCCTGCGACGGCGTATTCTCGGACGCGGGTTCGACTCCCGCCGCCTCCACCACTTCCTCTCAATGAATATGGGCCTTCGGGCCCTCCGTTCCCGCCGCCTCACTATTTCTCCACTCGTAAAACGCCGATCCGTCGACATCGCCTCCAAAAATGCCATTTTGGCAACGACGTCGGTCATATTGCGCGTGCCGTCTCCACACCCGGCTCGAGCAATCGGATCGCCGCTTCGATTGCGCCGGACTCAGGTGCATGTACCGCTGTGTCGTCCCGAGA
>QHWK01000437.1:6938-10468 GCA_003223775.1 Acidobacteriota bacterium | reverse complement strand
GTGTTGAACGGCACGATCAGATCCTCGATCCCCACCGTGAGGCGTGTGAGCGCGATGCCGCGCGAGGCGCAGGCGGCGCGCAGCCGGCGGATCCGGTCGGCCTCGATGCTCCGCGCCGCGATGACGACGAGCTCCACCGCCGCGCCCGCGACGAGCTGCTCGAGCCACTCGAAATCGCCGAGCACCGGGTAGCCGAGCACCCGTGTGCCGATCTTATGCGGCGCATCGTCGACGAAGCCGATGATGCGCACCGGCGTCGGCTTCTTCTGCAGCTCGCGGACGGCGAGCGCGCCGCCGTCGCCGGCGCCGTAGACGACCACGCGCGTGCCGGTCTCGCGCTGGCGGTTGAGGAAGTCGGCGACGAGCCGGAACGACGCGCGCGACAGCGTCAGCGATCCCATCAGCAGCACGGCGTCGATTACAAAGACGGCGCGCGAGTAGCTCGAGAAGCGGTAGAGATACAGGATCGCCAGCTGGCTCGAGACGACGCCGACGACGACGCCGCGCGCCATCACGACGGTGTCGGCGACGCTGAAATAGCGCCACACGCCGCGGTAGACGCCGACGGCGAAGAACGCGACGAGCTGCGACGCGACGATCACCGGCAGCGACTGCGAGAAGTTCGAGAAGTTGCGGAGGAACTCCTCGGGGTCCTCGAACCGCAGGCGGTACGCCAGGTAGTAGGACGCGGTGATCAGGCAGAAGTCGAGCAGCACTTCCGCGACGCGCCGCTTGTACATCATCCCGACGACGAGCGGCGTCAGCCGCCGCGCGCGCGCCTCCGTGTCGTCGTAGACGCGAATGCCGCCGAGGAAGACGGCGAAGAGCACCATGCCGAAGACGAAGCCGACGGCCGCGAAGAGCGACCACGTCTGGTTGTAGCGCGTCAGCATGATGCTCGTGAGCGCGCCCGCGGCCGCGAGCGTCCAGAGCATCGCGACCGCGCGCGGCTCCGAGAGGCCCATCGCCACGAGGCGGTGCGACGAGTGATCGCGGCCGCCCTGCGACGCCGGCCGCCCCGACAGCCACCGCGAGAGCGTGACGAGCGCCGTGTCGAGAATCGGAATCAGCAGCACGAGCACCGGCACGGCGACCACCGTCAGCAGGTTCGACCGGCCGCCGGTGTGGTGGTTCGTCGAGAGCGTCAACGCGCCGAACGAGAAGCCGATGAGCAGGCTGCCGGCGTCGCCCATGAAGATCGACGCGGGATACACGTTGTAGACGAGGAAGCCGCCGGTCGCGCCGCAGAGCGCCGCGAGGTAGCGGCTCTCCGGCGTGTCGAGGACGCCGCGGTTCGCCGCCTCGAGCAGCAGGCCGACGATCGCGATCATCGAGACGCCGCCGCAGAGGCCGTCCATGTTGTCGAGGAGGTTGAACGCGTTGGTGATGCCGACCACCCTGAACAGCGTGAGCAGGCTGTCGAGCGTCATCGACTCCACCCAGTTGACGCGGTAGCCGAAGAAGAGGAGCGCCGAGGCGAGCGCGATCTGCACGATCAGCTTCGTCGACGCCTTGAGCCTCGTCAGATCGTCGACGAGCCCGCTGGCGAACGCGAGCAGCGCGCAGCCGGCGAGCACCGGCCGGCTCGCGACGACGTCGAAGAGCGACGCGGTAGCGAACATCGCGACGGCGATGGCGACGCCGCCGAGCATCGCGATCGGCCGGCGGTGCCAGCGATCGGCGCGCGGCTGCGCCACGCGCCCGAGCCGCACGGCGAGCTGCCGGCACAGCGGCACGAGCGCCAGCGCCAGCGCGAACGCCACGAGAAACGGTTTGATCGCGGACATCTCAGCTCATCCGGTGAATCGGCATTTCAGCAGCGCGTACACCGCGTCGACGCCGTCGATCCATCTGATCTTCTTCCCTTCGTCGGTCCGGCGCGGATTGTACCGGATCGGCACTTCGAGAATCTGGTGGCCGGCGCGGAGGAATCGCGCGGTGATCTCCGGCTCGAAGTCGAAGCCGACGCAGCGGAGCCGAATCCCGTCGAGGACGCTGCGCCGGAAGACCTTGTACGCCGTTTCCATGTCCGTGAGCCGCGCGCCGAACAGCGCGTTGGTGAGCATCGTCAGCAGGCGATTGGCGACGCGGCGGCGGAACGCGATCCGCTGCGACGGCGCCAGGAAGCGCGATCCGTAGACGATCTGCGCGCGGCCTTCGAGGATCGGCGCGAGCAGCCGGCCGTACTCGTTGGGATCGAGCTCGAGATCGGCGTCCTGAATCAGCAGGATGTCGCCCGTTGCGAACGCGAGGCCGAGGCGCACCGCCGCGCCTTTGCCGAGATTGATCGGGCAGTCGTAGCGCTTCACGCGCGGATCGGCGATCCAGCGGCTCTCGTCGAGCGCCTTGCACGTCTGGTCTGTCGACCCGTCGTTGGCGATGATCACCTCGCGCTCGATGCCGCCGAGGTCGGCGGCCCACACACGCTCGACCACCTCGCCGATCGTCTGCTCCTCGTTGTAGACCGGGATCACGATCGACAGCTTCATCGCGGAGCGCGGCGCGCCGAATCGGAGGCGGGCCCGCGCAGGATCGCGCCCGCGCGGCCGCCGGCGATCTGCGGCAGGAAGACGTCGCGCAGGAAGGCGAAGAGCGCCTCGGCCTTCACGACGTTGGCGTTGCCAATCGAGTGGCCGGACGCCTCGGGCATCTGCGACGGCCGCACGCGGCGGAACGCCTCGTAGCTCGTCGCGACCGGCGTGCTGTCGGCGCCGAGCGTGCGGACGAAGAAGTCGTTCAGCCGCGACGATCCGCCGTCGTAGAAGACGTCGGAGGTCGGACAGCCGAGCGGCGCCATGTTGACGAAGAACATCAGGCGGTACACACCGTCGCGGCGAAGCTGCTGCAGCCGGCGGACGGCGTCGGCCCACGCGTCCCAGCCCGGCTCGCGGCGCATCGCGTCGACGATGTCCGGCGCCATGCCCGCGGCGCCCGCGCACGGCGCGGCCTGCAGCCGGCAATCGTCGAGGCGATCGAACGAGGTGAGGCGCTGGCCCTCGAGATCCTGCGCGCTCTGCACGTGCTCGAGCAGCTGCGCCTCGGCGCCGACGTGCTGCAGCCGCAGGCGATAGCTGTTCGACGCCGAGAGCCGCCACGCGAGCTCGAGGTACGCGCGCTTGTACACGCTCGTCGAGTACACGTGACGATACAGCCACGTCAGCGCCGCGCTCCGTGCGCGCGCCGTCGCCGCCGGCGGAGCGACGACGTGGTTGTCCACGACGTCGTTCTCGAAGAAGCCGACGATGACGAGGTCCGGTTGAAAGGCGGGCCCCACCTCGAGCAGCTGCGCGAGCTCCTGGCTCGTGTTGTAGCCGGGCACCGCCAGGTTCCACACCTGCCAATCGACGTCGGGCCGCCACGCGCGCAAGCGTTGCTCCACGAGAAACGGGTAGGTGTGCTCGTAGACGGACCCGTGTCCGAACGTCACCGAATCGCCGAGGACGAGCACGCGGAACGTGCGTGGTCCCTTCGCGAGCGCGTACTCGCGGTCGTCGCGGAATCCGAGGCTGTTGATCTTCACAGGCACGCCG
>QHWK01000437.1:0-6899 GCA_003223775.1 Acidobacteriota bacterium | reverse complement strand
CGCGACGCGCCCGCGCCTCACCGCGGCGACGACGGGATCAGCCCGCGCTGCTCGAGCCACGTGACGATCTTCGCGCGCGACTCTTCGACGGTTTCACGATCGCTTCTGACGTGAATGTCGGGCGCCGGCGGCGGCTCGTACGGATCCGAGACGCCGGTGAAATTCTGCAGCTCGCCCCGGAGCGCTTTCGCGTAGAGGCCTTTGCGGTCGCGCCGCACGAGCTCGTCGAGCGAGCAGTCCACGAACACCTCGACGAACGGCGCGTCGTGGCTCTGGCGCACCTCGTCCCGCACCTCGCGATACGGAGAAATCGCGGCGGTTATCGCCACGACGCCGTTGCGCGAGAGGAGCCGCGCGACGTAGCCGATCCGGCGGATGTTGGTGTCCCGATCCTCTTTCGAGAATCCCAGGCCCTTGCTCAGGTTCGTCCGCACCTCGTCGCCGTCGAGAATCTCGACGCCGCGCCCGCGCGCGACGAGCACGTCGCGGACGCCCTGCGCGAGCGTCGACTTCCCCGCGCCCGAGAGCCCCGTGAACCAGAGCGTGAAGCCGTTGGCTCCGCCGCTCATTCGCGCATGCCCGCGATCAGCACTTCGGCCACTTCGGCGCGCGTGAATTCCGGCGGCGGGATCTGCCCCTTCGTCAGCATGTCGCGCACCTGCGTGCCGCTCAGCGTCACGCGGCTCGCGCCGTCGTGCGGGCACGTTTTCGACGAGGCCATGCCGCCGCATTTCCGGCAGAAGAACGTGTGCTCGAAGAACAACGGCGTGATGCCGAGATCGCCCGGCGCGAACTCGTCGAAGATCTTCTGCGCGTCGTAGGTGCCGTAGTAGCTCCCCACGCCCGCGTGATCGCGGCCGACGATGAAGTGCGTGCAGCCGTAGTTCTTGCGCGCGATCGCGTGGAAGATCGCCTCGCGCGGCCCGGCGTAGCGCATCGCCGCGGGGTAGACGCTGAGCAGCACGCGATCCTGCGGATAGTAGTTCTCGATCAGCACGCGGTAGCTCTGCATCCGCGTGTCGGCCGAGACGTCGTCGCTCTTGGTCTCGCCGACCAGCGGATTGAGCAGCAGGCCGTCGCAGATCTCGAGCGCCGCTTTCTGGATGTACTCATGCGCACGATGCACCGGATTGCGGGTCTGGAACCCGACGATGCGGCGCCAGCCGCGCTCGGCGAAGAGGCGCCGCGTCCGACGCCAGGATGCGCCTCGTCGGTCGTCCGATACACCTGCGCCGCCTCCGCGCGCTTGTCGTATCCAAACTGCTCCGCCACCTCCATCGTCGCGACGATGCGGCCTGCAGGGTCTTCGAGCGCGATCGAGCGCGCCGATTTCAGCGAGGCGGCGACGTCGCTCGCGACGGCCAGCGTCACCGGAATGGTCCACACCGCGCCGCTCGCGAGCCGCATCCGCTCGACGATCGACGTGTAGTCGGCGCGGCCGACGAAGCCGGTGAGCGGGCTGAAGACGCCGGTGGCGATACACACGAGATCGGAGTGCTGGACGGCGTTCAAGCGAACGGCGGGCAGGCGTGCCGCCGCGGCGAGTGCGGCGCCGCGCTCGGATGGCGCGGCGATGCGGTCCACGAGCGCACCCCCGTGGGGGCGAATCAGATCAGCGGATGTCATGGGGTCCTGTGATAGTCAAGAACGCAAAGCAGGCAAAGATCGCGAAGACGCACAGGTCGCGCGGCTTTGCGCCTTTGCCTTTGCGACCTTTGCCTCCTTTGCGTTCTTTGAAGTGTAATTTACCACGTATGACTCGCGTGACCGTGCGCGCGGCGTGCGCCGCGTCGCTCGCGATCGGGTTGTTCTTCGTGTTCGTCCGCGCGCCGCATCCGTGGGGCTGGGAAGGGTTCGACGACTACCAGGATCTCGGGCGCGCGCTCGCGCGCGGCGAGCCGTTCCCGACGATCGATCGACCCTGGGGCTACGCGTACTTCCTCGCCGCCTTCTACCGCACGTTCGGCGATCGCCCGCAGTTTCCGATCGTCGCGCAGGTCGTCGTCAACGCGTTCATGCCGCTGCTCGTCTACGCCTTCGCGCGCGTCGAGTTCGACGAGCGCGTCGCGGTCATCGCCGCGCTGCTCACGGGGTTCCTGTCGTTCAACACGGTGTACGCGTCGACGCAGGTCTCCGACGCGCCGTGCACGGTGATTTTCATGGCTGCGGTTCTGGCGTTCGCGCGCGCGCGGCGCCGCGGCGACTGGCGGTTGTACGTCTTCGCCGGCGCGCTGCTTGGCCTCGCGCCGCAGTTCCGCCCGAATCTCGTCCTCGTTCCCGCGCTCCTTGCCGTATTTCTCCTCGCCGAGCGCCGCGACCGCCGCCGCCTCGCCCATGCCGCTATGCTCGTCGCTGCGGCCGCGGCCATGCTCGCGCCGTGGGTCGTCTGGACCTCCCGCCTCACGCACGAGTTCTTCCCGACGACGACGCACGGCGCGATGCAGTTGTGGTACGGCACGCTGCAGACCGGTCCGTATCTGAAGAGCCGCGCGCACAACCCGCGATCGGCCTTCGAGACGGGATCTTTTCCTTACACGAGCCTCGATCGCGTGCCGCTCGTCGTCACCGGACGCGTGCGCGACTGCGCGCCCGTTCCCGCTGCGCTCGACATCGTCTACTGGACGGACCGGGACGCCGGGCGCCGCCGCGTGCGGGCGGATGCAACCGGCGCGCGCGAGTTCCACGCCGATCTGCCGCCCTCGCCGTCGCCGACGACCTACTACGTCGCGCTCGAAGCCGACGGCCGGCCCGATCCGGCGGCGCCGCTCGTCTACTTCGTCAGCGACGACCATCTCGGCGATCTCGATCGCCACGCCGATGTCCTCGACGTGTTCGATGTCGTCCGGCTGCTGCGGCACGCGGCGTGGGCGGAGCCGGTCGCGGCCGGCGAGCGGCTCGATTTCGACGGCGACGGGCGGTTGTCCGGGGCGGACGCGCGGCTGGCGGCCACCGCGCTCCTGAGCGGCGAGCGGCCCGCGCGCGGCGCCGTGCCGCGCGGGCGCGTCGAGACCGGCGAATCGTCGGCCACGCTGCAGCTGGACGACGGATCGTCGATCACGGCGCCGCGCGCGTGGTCGGGCCGCATCACCGACGTCGCCGTGGCGGGGCACGACGCCGAGCGGCTGCTGCACTCGAGCGTGTCGTTCGCGGCGCTCGATGCGCCGCCCGGCGGGAATCGTGCGTGCGCGCCGCTCGCGGATGTCGCCGTCAACGCGCCCTTCTACCGCGAACAACTGCAGGCGATGCGCCGCTACACCGCGCTCGCGATCGACAACATCCGGCGGGACCCGGCCGCGTACCTCGCGAGCTCGGCGTACCGGGCCGTCCGCGTGTTCTTCGTCCAGGGCAGCGAGGATCCGCATACGACGCAGCAGTTCGCCGGCAGCGGGCGCATCTACGCCGTCGCACAGGCAGCGTCGATCGCGCTCCTCGCGATGACGGCGGCGGGCGTCTGGGCCGCCTGGCGCCGCGGCGCGGCGATCGCGCTGCCGCTCGTGCTGATCGCGTACATCCCGGCGACGCTCGCGTTCGTGCTGACCAACATGCGGTACTCGATCACGGTGCAGCCGCTGATGTTCGTCTTCGTCGCGGCGGCCATCGCGGACGCAGTGGATCGACTGTAGGGCGACCCTTTCAGGGTCGCCTGCGCGAGGCGAGGCTGAAAGCCTCGCCCTACAGACGTCGGCCACGACTTGTCACGACGCGCGCCGGTTCACGAGCTCCAGATACAGCGCCGACAACGAGGCGAGATACGCCCCTTCGGTGAACCCGCCGCGCTCGATCGTCCGGCGTGCCGCGGCGCCGAGGCGGGCGCGCTGCTCCGGCGATCGCGCGAGCGCCGCAATCGCGTCGGCCAGCGCCGCGTCGTCGTCCGGCGGCACGAGGATGCCGTTCACGTTCGACTCGATGGCTTCCGGCACGCCTCCGACGGCGGTCGCGATCACCGGCTTGCCCGCGGCCATCGCCTCGAGGAGCGCGAGGGGCAGCCCCTCGACGCGCGACGGCAGCACGAAGAGATCGACGGCGGCGAGCACGTCGGCCACGTTGACGACGGCGCCGAGCAGGTGCACGCGATCGACGAGGCCGAGCCGCGCGATCGACGCCTCGATCCGACGCCGCTCCACGCCCTCGCCGGCGAGCGCCGCGGCGAAGGAGACGCCGCTCGCCGTCAGACGCGCGAGCGCGCGCACCAGCACGTCGAGCCCTTTTTTCGGGGTCAGCGACGCGACGGTCGCAAGGCGCACGCCGCCGGTTCCGACCGCGAGGCGCTCGCGCACGTCCGACGCGCCGGCCTCCGACGGCGGCTCGAGCGCGACGCCGTTGTGCACGACGCGAATCGCCGACGGCGCGATGCGCAGCTGGCGGCTGAGAAACTGCTGCACCTCGACCGAGACCGCCACGATGGCATCGGTCTTCCGCGCCAGCACCCGCTCGACGAGCACGTACCGCCGCGGCTTGGCGGCGTAGACGTTGTGCTCGGTGGCGATCACGATCGGCACGCCGGCCAGACGCGCGGCGACGCGGCCGTAGAGATTCGCGGACTGCAGGTGCGTGTGGACGATCGTCGGCCGGAAGCGCCGCACGATGCGCACGAGCCGCGCAAACGCAAGCGGGTGCCGCAGCCCCGGAAAGCTGTCGACCGAATACACCGGCACGCCGGCGGCCTCCGCCTCGGCCGCGCGCGCGCCGCGCTCCTCGAGGCAGCAGATCGCCTGGTCGAACCGATCGCGCGGAAGGCCGCGCGCCGCCGAGAGCACGAGCCGCTCGGCGCCGCCTATGCCGAGACTGGTGATGATGTGAAGAACGCGCAATCAGGAATTCATTGCGTTGTCCGTCACACCCATCCGCGCAGCCAGTACCACCCAATGGCCAGGTACTCGTGCGCGATGCCGCGCAGCTGTTCGAACGACGCGCCGCGCGCGTGATCGTAGAACTGGCTGCGCGGCGGCGGCGTCGGGATCACGCGGACCTCGGGCGCTTCCTTGCGCCACGCGAGCAGCGCGCGCCGCATGTGATACGGCGACGAGACGAGGAGCACCGATCGCCACCCGCGCGCGCGCAGCAGATCGCGCGTGAAAACGACGTTCTGGTGCGTGTCGGTGGCGCGCTGCTCGAGGACGATCGCGTCCGCCGGCACGCCCTGCTGCATCGCGAGCGACCGCATCGACTCCGCTTCGGGAAAGCTGTAGAGATATCCGGTCGAGAACAGCAGGCGCGGCGCGAAGCCCGCTTTGTACACCTCGACGGCGTGCTGCACCCGCTCTTCGGTGCCGCCGCCCGCCTTCCCCGATTCGCCGACGCCGCCGCCGAAGACGACGATCGCGTCGGCCGGCGCGAGCGGCGCCTCGATTCTCAGCGGAGACGCCGCCCACCACACCGCGTTCGTGTGGAAGAGCACGAGATACACCGCCGCGATCGCGACGAGCGTCTGCACCACGGGCGCGCGCGTCTCGCGGTAGACGCGGCGCAGCGTCTCCTCCCACCGCTGCGACGCCGCCGCGCGCCGATCGAGCGCCTCGTCGATCAGGCGGTTCATCGCGGCGATGCGGCTCTCCCAGCTGTTCTCGTGCGCGACGGCGACGCGCCGCGCGACGTCCTGCGGCGCCGAATCGTTCAGCGCCTGGCGGATCGCCGTCGAGAACGCGTCGGCGTCCGACGCCACGGCCACCACCGGCCCGTGCTCCGCGTTGAACCGGCGAATCTCGGGCAGGTCGGTCGCGACGACCGGAATCCCCATGACGAGGTATTCGTTCAGCTTCGTCGGGTACACGTTCAGCGTGTACTCGGCGACGCGATACGGCACGATGCCGACGTCGAACCCCTTCACGTAGGCAGGCACGACGTCGTGCGCGCGCTGGCCGAGCAGCCGCACGTTCGGGCAGCGCTCGAGCGTGGAGACGTCCATCTGCGCCGGGCCGACGAGCGCGAAGGTCGCCTCCGGCATGCGCGCCGCGACCGCCGCGATCAACTCCTGATCGACCCACTGGTGCAGGCCGCCGAGGTAGCCGACGACGGGCCGCGCGAGCGCCTGCAGGTCGGGCGGCGCCGGCGCCGGCGCGTGCCGCACGCGGTCGAACCTCTCGAAGTTGACGCCGAAGGGAAACAGGTGCACGTGGCGGCTGGCGCGCGCCGCGCGCTCGCGCAGTTTCTCCGAGGTGACGAACACGAGATCGGCCTGCTCGAACAGCTGCCGCTCGCTCGCGGCGATCCGCCGCGCGCCGGGCGAGCTCGCCGCGAGATCGTCGATGCAGTAGTAGATCGTCAGCGCGGGATCGAGATCCGCAATCAGATCGAGCGCAATCGGCGTCGGCAGGAACGTCCAGACGATCGGCTGGTAGAAGCCGGTCGCGCGCATCCAGCGCCGCAGCGCGCGCGAGAGCAGCAGCCGGTTGATGCTGCGCGCCACGCGCGAGTACGGCAGCGGCAGCAGCAGCGGCGAGTACACGAACAGGTTCGGCCGCTCCTGCCGGAACCCCTTCGTGCCGCGCCACCAGTTCCGGATCCGCTGCCGCACGCGCGGCAGATCGCGCGCGCGCGGCGCGCGCACGCCGGTGTTCTCGACGAACAGGACGCGGTGCCCCTGCTCGGCGAACGTCGACATGATCTCCTGGTGCCCCTGCCAGATGAAATCCCAGTCGATCGACGAGATGCAGACGACGTCGCGCGGGCGCGGGGTCATGCGATCACCGCGCCGCCGCTCCGGCGGCCGGCTGCAGGCGATAGATGTCGAGCGACGCCATCGCGAAGTCGGTCTCCGGCGCCTCGGAGTACACGAGCAGACGGACCTGCGGCGCCGTCGCGCGAAACGCGCGCTCGCGCGGGAACCACCGCGGCGCCGCGAGCGGCGCGGGAATGCCGGCCGACGCCGCGCCCGAGAGCGAGCGAACCTGCGGCTGCTG
>QHWK01000436.1 GCA_003223775.1 Acidobacteriota bacterium | reverse complement strand
GCGCGCACGTTGTGCGAGCCGCGGTTGTAGGCGGCGACGTTCGAGAGCTGGAACGTCGTGTCGAACTGGTACCAGTTCGTGCCGCCGCCGCCCAGGCCGCTGAACGCGTTCGTCAGATCGATCGTCGGAATGCCGGGGTTGGCGTAGCGGACGTCGCCGTTGAACCCGGGAATGCCGAGATCGGAGCCGGCCGACGGCTGGCCGTTCACGATGAACGGGTTGAGCGTGTCGAAATTGACGCGATGGTACCCGACGCGGAAATCGTTGAGGAGGTTCTGCGACAGCGTGTGCGTGTAGGAGATGAGCGTGTTCTTGTTCACGCGCGGCTGATCGACGACCTGCGTCTGCAGCACGGCGGGGAGAGGATTGCTGTTCGCGCTGTCATGCCAGTTGTAGCGCACCGACAGCCGCACCTTGTTGCCGATGTTCTGATCGCCGCGCCCGATGAACTGATCGACGTTTTCCGTGCTGGGAAGCTGCGTCTGCAGATTCGACGCGATGCCCGGCCTGGTGGGGAGCGGGTAGAACGAGAGGAGGCGCGCGGCGACGCCCGACAACTGCGACGCCGGGATGATGTTGCCCGGATAGATCTCCTTCGTGAACGGATTGCGGATCGTCCCGGCGATCTCCGAGAAATTGCCCTGCCGCATCAGCGCCGTCGGCACCGTCGCGACCGGGCTCAGCTGCGTGTTCGCGCGGACGCCTTCGTACGCCACGGTGATGAACGTCTTGTTGCGGCCGTCGTAGAGCTTCGGCAGCAGCACGGGGCCGTCCGCCTCGAAGCCGAACTGGTTGCGCTGCCGCGGATTCTTGGGAATCGCCGGATTGTCGAAATAGCCGCGCGAGTCGAGCGCGTCGCCCTGGAAGAATTCGAACAGCGAGCCGTGCTGCGTGTTGGTGCCGCTCTTGGTCACCACGTTGATGTGCACGCCGAGATACGAGCCGTACTCGGCCGACGTGCTGCCCGTCTGAATCTGAATCTCCTCCACCGCGTCCGCGATCGGACGCATGCTCGTCGCGGCGAGAAGATTCGCCGACGAATTGATGCCGTCGATCGAGAGGCTGTTCTGGATCTCGCGCTGGCCCGCGCCCCTGAAGCTCAGGCCGATGTCGCTCGTCAATCCGCCGAGGACGCCCGGCGTGGTGCTCGCGAGGTTCCAGACGTTGCGTCCGTTCAGCGGCAGGTCGCTCACCGCGCGCTTGCCGATCGTCTCCGAGATGCGCGCGGAGTCGGTGTCGATGATCGGCGCCGACCCGGCCACCGTGATCGACTCGTTCACCGCGCCCACCTTCATGACGATGTTCGTCCGCGCGACCTGGTTGGTCGCCACCTCGACGCCGCTCACCTTCGACGTCTGGAAGCCGCTCAGCGCGACGGTGATCTCGTACGCGCCGATGCGGACGAATTGAATCGTGTAGTACCCCTCGGCGTTGGTCGTCGCCTCGTAGGTGTCTTTCGTGCCGACGTTCACCGCAACCACCTGCGCGCCGGGCACGACGAGGCCGTCGGGATCGGTCACCGTGCCGACGAGCGCCGTTTGAGACGCCAGCTGCGCCCACGCGCTTGCCGCGAAGAGCAGACCGAACATCGACGACAACGAGATTCGACGCATCATCGTGGACTCCTCGCGGTTGACGCGCGTTGCACGACTCGACCGTAGGGCGACCCTTTCAGGGTCGCCGAGGCGAGGCTGAAAGCCTCGCCCTACATGTCGTGCAACGCGATCGTTTCCGCGATCAGAAGAAGAACTTCAGGACCAGCTCGCCTTGCCGCGCCGTGCTGACGGTTGCCGTGCTGAGCGTCTGCGTGATCTGTCCGAAGGTGTTCGGCGCGTTGATGTCGCGCCCCGGCGCGCGGAAGTTCGCCCGGTTGAGGACGTTGAACAGCTCCGCGCGGAATTCGGCGTAGCGCGGTCCGCCGACGGCGAACCGCTTCGACAGCGTCATGTCGAGATTCTGATAACCCGGCGCGCGCGCGATGCCGACGCCGCAGTTGCCCCACGTCCCGGCCGCCGCGCGCGCGAACGCGTTGATGTCCAGAAAATGATCGAGCGTCTGGCTGGCAGGCACGGGATCGCCGATGCAGTTGGGCCGCTCGCCGCCGCGGACCGCCTGCAGCGACGAGCCGCGTCCGTCGAGCACCGTGATCGGGAATCCGCTGCGGGCCTGGAAGATGCCGGCGACGACCCAGCCGCCGAGCACCGCGCTCGCGGCGCTCGGGCCGCCCTTGTCGCGTCCGTACGGCAGCGCGTAGCTCGCCGACAGCACGAAGTTGTGCCGGACGTCGAAGAACGCCGGGCCGTAGTTCGCCTCGGGATCGTAGGCGTTCATCCAGTAGGTTCCCTCGGACGCCGTGAAGCCGCCCGATCCGTAGTAGCCGAGCTGATTCGCGTTCGCCTTGCCGAGCGTGTACGACGCGAGGTACTCGAGGCCGTGCGTCGCGCGCTGGCGCAGGCTCATCTGGAGCCCCTTGTAATCGCTCCTGCCGCGCGACGCCGTCGTCGAGATGTTGGTGATGAGCGGCGCCGTCGCGAACAGCGGACGCCGGTTCTGCAGCGGCGCCCACGCGGACGGATCGCCGACGCCCGGCAGCGGCTGGTTCCCTTCGACCGGCGTCACGAGGTTCGTCGCGTGGTGCCCGACATAGCCGACGTTCGCCGTGACCGACGTCCGCACGAGGTACTCGGCGAACACGTTCCACTGCTGCGTGAACTGCGGGCGCAGGTTCGGATCCCACGCGCGCACCTGGCCCGACGGCTGATCGAGCGGCCGCAGATCGGCGAAGCCCGACGCGAGGCTGCCGCCGCCCGTCGTCGCGTCGTAGGTGACCGCCGACTCGAAGAAGAACGGCGGGTTGAGCGGCAGACGCAGATTGGCGCCGGTGCCCTCCATGTACTGCGAAATGCCGTAGCCGCCGCGCAGCACGAGCGCGTCGGTCGCCCGCCACGAGAGGCCGAGCCGCGGCTCGAACCCCTTGTAGTACGGCTGATAGAGCGCGCGCGACGCGCGGTCGCCGTCGGCCGCGATGATCTCCTGGCCGGTCGTGAGGCTGAAGTTCGCCTGCCGGTTGTCCGCCTCGACGACCGGCTGCGTGTACGCCCAGCGCATGCCGAGGTTGAGCGTGAGCGACTGCGTCACCTTGAAGTCGTCCTGCACGAAGAGCGCGACGCGGTTGTGCAGGTGCGTCCACGGATCCGACTGGCTGCCGCGGCCCTTGGTCGCGACCTGATCGAGGAGGAAGTCGGAGAACGGGAAGCCGGTGAACGCGCCGCCGTAGCTGAAGATGCCGAGGAGGCCGTTGTTGCCGGCGTAGAAGCGCCGCTGCGCGTAGTGCAGGAGCTGCCCGCCGATCTTCAGCGTGTGGTCGCCCTTGATCCAGGTGACCTTGTCGTTGAGCTGATACGTGCGGTCGAGCGTGTCGGTATCGCTCGCGCCGGCGCCGATCGTCGAGAGGCCGCCGTTCAACGTCAGCTGGCTCAGCCCGGGAATCGGCTGGCCGCCGGCGATGCCGAACGTCGCGTTCGCGTTGCCGACGCCGGCCCAGTCGAGCGTGCTGGTGACGATGTTGATCTGGTTGAAGCCGACGAGCACCTCGTTGACGAGCGCGTTGCTGAAGATGCGATTCCAGTTGAACGCGACGTTGCGGAACGGCGAGTCGGTGACGCTGCCGAGCAGCAGCGCGAACGGCCGCTTGTCGTTCCTCGACGTGTACTCGGAGATCGAGACGCGCGCGAACACCTTGTCCTTCGCCGTCGCGTTCCAGTCCACGCGCACGTCGCCCTGATGCGCGCGCGTCGTCGTGAGCGCGTCGCCGACGTAGTTGCCGCTCACGCCGCCGACGCTGCGGTTCGGCAGCGGGTAGAGCGACGGGTTGGCGAGCAGCGCGCGCGCGACGGCGCTGATGCGCGATGCGGGAATCTGGTTGCCTGCAAACGCCTGGCCCGTGACCGGATCGCGGATGACGGAGCTCACGCTCGAGAAGTCGCCGCGGCGCCATTCCTCGGGCGCCACCGACACCGTCTCCGATCCCGGCGCGTCGAACCTGGTGCCCTGGTAGTCGGCGAAGACGAACCACTTGTCCTTCTTCAGCGGCCCGCCGAGCGTCCCGCCGAAGATGTGCTGCGTGCGCCGCGCTTTCGGCGCGCTCGACCGGTTGTTGTCCCAGGTGTTCGCGTCGAAGTCGCTGTTGCGGTAGAACTCGAAGACGTTCCCGCGCACGACGTTCGATCCCGACTTGATGACGTTGCTGATGACGGCGCCGGCGACGTTTCCCGTGTCGGCGGCGTAGTTGTTCGTCTCGACGCTGATCTCGGCGAGCGCGTCCGGGCTCGGCTGATAGGCGACGAGGTTGTCGATCGACTCGTTCATGTCGACGCCGTCGACCATGTAGTTGTTCGTCTGCTCGCGGTTGCCGTTGACGTACGGGCGCCCGCCGCCGAAGTTGCGGACGGCGGTGAACGATCCGGGGTTCACCGTCACCGTGCCCGGCAGGAGCAGCGAGAGCTGTCCGGTGTTGCGGCCGTTCAGCGGCAGGCCGACGACCGTCGTGCCCGAGATCACCTGGCCGACGGTGACCGACTCGGTCTGCAGAAGCGGCGCCTGGCCGGCGACGAGAATCGTCTCCTCGATCGCGCCGAGCTGCAGCGTGAAGTCCATCCGCACGATCGCCTTCGCCTCGACCTGGATCGGATTGGTCGTCGCGGTCTTGAAGCCTGAGAGCTCCGCCTTCAGCACGTAGGTCCCGACCGGCGCCGACGTGATCGTGTAGTTGCCCGTCTCGTTCGACACGGCGGTGTACGACACGTTGGTCGCCTGGTTCGTGGCCGTCACCGTCGCGCCGGGAACCTTCGCGCCGGTTTGATCGCTGATGATGCCCGTCAGCGATGCGGCCCCGGTCTGCGCGAACGCAGTGGCCCGAAGGAAGGAGAGGGCGAGGAGAAGGGAGAGGAACGAAACCAGGGGCCGCTGAACGCGCATGGTTCCTCCTTGACGCTGAGCCTGAGTCGCGTAACCATGGCCCACCTCGACGTGCGAGTCAAGGCAGGATCACGTCCTGCGCTGAAGAACGCCGAGGAGCGAGGCGGGCGCATGCACAGACGATCATTCGTGCGGCTGCTGACGGCGACGTCCTTCCTTCGGGGTTTTCAGCCACCGTCGGACACTCCGGCGCTTCGAGTCGTTTCCCGCTACTCCGCGTCCGGCATGGCGGGAATGCCGGGGCCGTATCCGGGCCGCGTGGTGTCGGTGCGATCGGACAGATGCGTCGACACGTCCACCGGCGCCGCAAGCGACGCGGTCGTGCGCGAGAT
The DNA here is from genome assembly GCA_003223775.1 of Acidobacteriota bacterium. Lineage (GTDB taxonomy): Bacteria > Acidobacteriota > Vicinamibacteria > Vicinamibacterales > CAVVIG01 > QHWK01. The sequence goes on along the minus strand of QHWK01000436.1, from coordinate 93 downwards.
GCTCGCGCAGGGGATGCGCGCGCTGACCGGCGCGGCCACGACCGAGGACGCCTGGCGGCGCTTCTTCGATCCGTCCGACATCGTCGGCATCAA
>QHWK01000435.1 GCA_003223775.1 Acidobacteriota bacterium | reverse complement strand
GGCTCGAATAGCCGCCACGACCTCGTCGGTGGCCAGCACCGTCTGGCGACGCGCGTCGAGATCAAGAACGTCGCGATCGAGCTGCATTTCGCCGGCAGCGATTGCACGGTGCAGCTCTTCGAGGCGGCGACGTGTACCGTCAAGCTCGGCGCCAAGCGATGCCGCACGCTGTTCGAGCTCGATTGCCGCCTCCTCCATGCGCTGGACCTCGACGCCCAGCGCGCTCGCCCGTTCGACGAGGGCTGCGTGCGCGGCGCCGGCTTCGGCGGCGCCGCGGCTCAGTTCATCCGCGCTCTCGCGAGCTTCGAACAGGCGCCGCTGAGCCTGTGTCAGGCGCTCGTCCGCCTCGCGCTGATCGTCCTCGAGCCGCGCGATTGACGCGCGCGCTTCTTCCTGGCGCCGATCCAGCGCGTCGCGCTCGTCTTCCGCCTGACGGCGCTCGCGCGTCAGCTGCTCGGCCCTCTGCGCCAGACGCGTCTCTTCGTCGGATGCGTGCTGAATTTGCGCGTCATGGCCGACGATCGCCTTCTCCTGCTTATGGTGCTCGGCGCTCAGTGCCGCAATGGCATTCGAGGCCTGGGCGATCGTCCCTTCGAGCGCCGCAGCTTCCTGGGCGAGGCGGAATACCGCCTCGCGATCGGTCGCGATCTTCTCGCGCAGTTCTTTGATCTCGCGCTTGTTCTCGAAAATGCCTCGCGCTCCCGCTTCGCCGCCGCCCGAGACGAGGTGCCGGCCGCGGAACACATCACCCTCGAGCGTCGCGACCGGGAATGAAGTGAGAACGCTGGCCTCGAACGCTCGCTCATAGGTCGGCGCGATCCACGCCTCGCCGATCACGTCGTGAATCGCATCGGCGAATGGGCCTTTCACTCGCACCACCGACGACAGCGTTCGGACGTCGTGCGGCCGCGGAGCACCCATGCTGGGCAGCGTGTACGAGGGGCCCGCCAGGCTCGAGAGGTTATCCCACGATCCGGTTCTGGCCGTCTGCTCGGGGTGACCCTGGGCTTGTCGAAAGGCCGAACCGACCGGGGCCATCGCGGACGTGACCATGAATCCGCAGCGACCGGCTCTCGCTTCCCGCACGAGTTGAAATCCCGCCGCCGCATGCTCTGGACGCTCGACGACGACATGCTCGAGGAGATCGCCGAGGACTCCTTCGACCGCGCGCTCATAGCCGACTTCAACCTCGAGGTAATCCGCGATGGCGCCTCGTTGATCAACTTTGCCGTTGGCCTGAACGAGCACCGTCCGCGCCGCATCGCTGTAGCCGGCGCGCGCGGCGTCGAGCTGCTCGAGCGAGGTCAGCCGCGCCTCGAGGCCGGCGAGCTCGTGCTCGCGCGCGCGCACCGACCGCGCGCGCCACTCGTGCTCGATGCGCGCGCTGGCGAGCTCCGATTCGCGCGCGGCGCGCGCACGCCTGGTCGTCTCGATCGCGTCGTGCGCGCGGCGCAGTCCGTCGGCCGCGGCGGCGCGGTCCGCGGCGGCGCGCTCGGACTCGATCCGGACGTCGTTCAGCTCGACGTCCAGTTTGGCGAGCGTCTCGCCGGCGCGGTCGCGCGCGGCGGCGGCGTGCTCGAGCGCGTGGCGCAGCGCCGTCGCCGAGTTGACGACGGAGAACACTTCGCTGCGCGCGGCTTCGACGTCCGCCTCGAGCCCTTCGATCTCGCGGTGCGCGGCCTCGTACGCCTCCGACTCGGACGCCAGCGCCGCGGCGGCGCGGTCGCGCTCCGCGTTCGCGTCGCCGGCCGCCTGGCGCCGCGCGGCGAGCGCCGCGCGCGCCGGCTCGCGCCGCGCCTCGAGGCCGTTCAGCTCCGCGGCGACCGCCGCGGCGCGCGCCTCGAGCGTGTCCACCTGCTCGCGGTCGAACGTGATCTGCTGCTGCTGGCGGTTGATCGCGAGCTCGCGCGCGTGCGCGGCCTCGCGCGACTGCGTGGCGCGCGTCTCCGCCTCGACGAGCTCGATCCGCGCGCGCCCGAGATCCGTCTCGAGCTCGGCGACGCGCGCCGCCGCGATCGACTCGCGCTCGCGCGCGCCGCCGAGCCGCGCGCGCGCCGACTCGATCGTCTCCGCGAGCTGGCGATACTTGCGCGCGAAGAGGACTTTTTCCCAGCGCCGCAGCTCCTCGCGCAGCCGCTGGTACCGCCGCGCCTTGCTCGCCTGCCGCTTCAGTGCGCCGCGCTGCTTCTCCACCTCGAACACGATGTCGTCGATGCGCGTGAGGTTCTGCCGCGCGGCCTCGAGCTTGAGCTCCGCCGCGCGCCGGCGCGCTTTGTACTTCGTGACCCCGGCGGCTTCTTCGATCAGCTGGCGCCGATCGGTCGGACGCGAGCTGAGGATCATCCCGATCTTCCCCTGCTCGATGATCGCGTAATGCTTCGCGCCCAGGCCGGTGTCCATCAGCAGGTCGTGCACGTCGCGCAGCCGGCAGACCTGTCCGTCGATCAGATATTCGCTCTCGCCCGATCGGTATAGCCGCCGCGTGACTTCCACTTCGCGCGCGACCGACTGGATGATCGTTTCCGCTTCGGCCGGCGTCAGCGGCTCGTGCGGCGCGACGTCGTCGCCGCCCGCGGTGCCGGGCGCGGCCACGGCCGTCTCCGCATGATGGCCGGCGCCGTTCCCGTTCCCATTCCCGTTTCCGTGGCCATGCGCGTAGCCGTGGCCGTTGCCATTGCCGTTGCCGTGCGCCGGTCGGCCGCCTTCGAACGCCGGACCGCTCACGGTCTTCACGAACCCGCTGAACCGCAGACGGACTTCCGCGGCGGCCGTCGGCTTGCGCGCGTCGCTGCCGCTGAAGATGACGTCTTCCATCTTGTCGCCGCGCAGGCTCTTGGCGCTCTGCTCGCCCATCACCCACGTAATCGCGTCGGCGACGTTGCTCTTGCCGCACCCGTTCGGCCCGACGATCGCCGTCACGCCCTTGTCGAAGGCGAGCTCGGACCGGTCGGAGAACGATTTGAAGCCGTTGATCTCGAGACGTTCAAGACGCATGAACACCACCCAATGGGCAATGCGGATTGCGGAGTGCGGATTGCGGATTGATTGCGGAATGCGGGTTGCGGATTGCGGATTGATTGCGGAATTCGGATTGATTGAGGAAAGATCATCAATCGATCCGCATTCCGCAAGCCGCAATCAGCAATAAAACCGCACTCCACAATCCGCAAGCCGCGATACGGCGCGAAGCGCTTGAGAGGTTGGCTGGGATGCGACCTGGCAAGACGACCGGTTTTGTCAGCCCTCTTTCGTTCACATCGGAGGCTCGGAGTGCGGAATCCGCAATGGAATCCGCACTCCGCAATCCCCAATCCGCAATGTGAAACGGCCCCGGGGCCAAATCGGTCGTCAGTCTAACACGACTACGTATGGTGGCGAGCGCGAACTCCAGCGCAATTCGTAGCGGTCGCTCGCCCGAAGACCGCCCAGCTGATCAGTGCGCCTTCGTTCGACCGTTCCGGCTCAACTCGGTGAGCTTCTGCGCTTCGCCGAACGCCTGGAGCGCGGCCTGCGCCTGCGGATCGGCGCCGATCAGATGCCGCCGCGCGTCGGCGATGCCGAAGACCGCGTTGTCGATCTCGAAGCGGATCATCGCCTTGATGAACTCGAGCTCCTTCGCGAACGCGTCGTCTTCGATCTTCACGCGATCGGATTTGAGGAACGCCTTGTAGTCGGCCACCATCGCATCGTCGACGACGAAGTTCGGCTTCACCGACGTGCGGCCGGTGGACTTCTGCGTGACGCGCGTGTCGCCTTCCGCGGCGTACTTCTGGGCGTAGTTCGCGAACGTCGATCGCGCGTAGAGCATGCGGCCGAAGCGCCCCGGGTTGAAGCCTTCGATTGGCCCGGAGACGCGCTTGTCCGGCTCGATGCCGCCGCCGCTGTACACCGGACGTCCGGCCTCGGTGTGCCTGAGATCCGCCGGATTGTGCGGCTTGTTCGCGTCCTGATCGCGCAGCGAGTAGCTGAGATACTCGTCGAAGCTCGCGTCCCACGGCCGCTGGATCAGCCGGTTGCTCGGCGTGTAGTAGTGCGCCGTCGTGAGCGCGAGGCCCGCGCTGCCGCTGATGCGATATACCGACTGCACGAGCGCCTTGCCGAACGTCGTCTCGCCGACGATGTAGGCGCGATCGTGATCCTGGAGCGCGCCGGTGACGATCTCGGACGCGCTCGCGCTGTTGCGGTTCGCCATCATGACCATCGGCACCTCGAGGAACGCGCCGTCCTCGCTCGCGCGGTAGTCCTGATCCGAGTTCGCCACGCGCCCGCGCGTGTAGACGATCATCTTGCCCTTCGGCAGGAACTCGTTGGCGACTTTGATCGCTTGATCGAGCGGGCCGCCCGGGTTGCCGCGGATGTCGAACAGCAGCCGCTTCATTCCCTTCGACGTCAGATCGCGCAGCGCCGCCTTCACGTCGTGGTCGGTGTTCTCGCCGAAGTCCTGCATCCGGATGTAGCCGGTCGTCGCGTCGATCATGAAGTACGCCGGCACGGTCGGGATGTAGACCTCGTCGCGCGTCAACGGGAACCTGATCATCTCGTCGTAGCCGCGCCGCTTGACGCCGACGTTGACGACGGTGCCCTTCGGGCCGCGCAGCTTGCGCATCGCCTGATCGGTCGTCCACCCCTTGGTGTCCTCGCCCTCGACGTTGGCGAGGATGTCGCCGCGCCGGATGCCCTTCTTGTAGGCGGGCGAACCCTCGAAGACGTTCATCGCCGTGATGTCGCCGTCCTGCGAGACGATCGACACGCCGATGCCGTAGTAGCGGCCTTCCTGGCGTTCGCGCATCTGCGCGTACTCTTTCGGGCTGAAGAAGCTCGAATGCGGATCGAGCGTCCCGAGCATGCCGCGCACGGCGCCGTAGACGAGGTTGTCGGAATCGACCTTGTCGATGTAGTTGGCTTCGATGGCGCTCAGTGCGGACGAGAAGGCGCGGTAGTGTTCCGTGCCTTTGTCGTCGGTGGCGAGGGCGCTCCGTCCGAAGAGGCCGCCGACCAGCGCGGATACGGCAATCGCGAAGACAACAGCGGGCAAAGGACGGTAGCGTCGCATGACTGGCATCGTAGCAGATAACTTCCTTACGGGCAATGACTTCTGGGCAATCGCGCGGGCCGTAATTCCTTGACCGTCTGCGAACCGCGTTCCTATAATGACGTCAGGCGACTGTCCGCGGTTGTCGAGAAAGCAGGAGAGCTA
>QHWK01000434.1 GCA_003223775.1 Acidobacteriota bacterium | reverse complement strand
TTACCACGCGAACCGCAGCCCGAGCTGCAGGTTCCGCGCGTCGTCGGCCGTCGTGATCGTGCCGACGGTGGCGTTCGAGATGTTCGAGCCGGGCGTGCCGAAGTTGTCGTGGTTCAGCAGATTGAACACCTCAGCGCGGAACTCCGCGTGCGCGCGGCCGATCGGGAACCGCTTGCTCAGCGACATGTTCACCTGCTGCGTGCCGGGACCGCGAACCGTGTTGCGGCCGGCGGTCCCCTGCGTGCCGAGCGCCGGCACGGCGTACGCGGTCGCGTCGAACCAGTGCGTCGCCGTCCCATCGTCGATCTGGCCGAGGTTCCCCGCCGAGACGAGGTTCACGCGCTGCGGGACGAACGAGCCGCACTGACAGACGTTGGTCGACGTCACGCTGAACGGGAACCCGCTGCCGAGGCGAACGATGCCCTGCACCTGCCATCCGCCGAGGATGTACGCCGCCGCTCCGCCGCTCGAGAGATAGGTCTTCCCCGGCCCGAACGGCAGCTCGTAGCCGAAGCTGACCGCCGCGCGATGCCGCTGGTCGTAGCGCGAGTAGGATTCGTCGAAGTTCAGGTTCGTCGCGAACGCGGTGTCGTTCGCCTCGACCTCTCCCGATCCGTTGTCGCGGTTCTTCGACAGCTGGTAGTTGCCGAGGAAGAAGAAGCCGCCGGAGTAGCGCTTCTCGAGGCGGAGCGACAGCCCCTGGAAGCGCGCCCATCCGGCGTCGGACGAATAGAGAATCGCCGACTGGAACGCTGGATACGGCACGCGCGTCACAATGGGCGTCGTCCCCGGCGCGGCCTGATTGATGTTGTAGCGCTTGTGCTCGTTGTAGCTGCGGCTCGCGGTGTAGGCGACCTCGACGATGTAGTTGTTCGCGAGCGTGCGCTGCACGTTGCCGTTCCACTGGAACGTGTACGCCGTGCGGTTGGTCGGATCCATCGAGAACGGCGCCGGGAACTGCGGGATGTTGTTCAGATCCGGGAACAGCGTGTCGACCGGCAGGCTCAGATCCGTGCGCGTCGGCTGCAGCGAGTACTGCCCGTAGAACGGCGGCACGAGGCGCGAGAACTGCAGCTCGTTGAGATTCAGGTTGTCGTAGTAGACGCCAAGCCCGCTCCGAACGACCGTCTTGTCGTCGAGCGTGTAGGCGGCGCCGATCCGCGGCCCCCAGTTGTTCAAGTCCTTCTGCAGGATCCCGGCGGGATAGAAGTTGTCCTGGTTGACGATGAGCGGCACGAGCTGCGCGGGCAGATTCGCCGGCACTTTGTGGAAGGCGATCTTGCCGCTCGCCGCGTCGAACGATCCCTCCTGATCGTTTTTCTCGTGCCACGGGCCGAGGTATTCCCAGCGTATCCCCATCTGCAGCGTCAGCTTCGCCGTCGCCTGCCAGTTGTCGTCGAAGAACGGCGCGAAGGTCGGCGACGTGTAGAACGAGCGCGAGCTGCCGAACGCGCCGGTGCACGTCGAGCAGTACCCGAGCAGGAAATCGGCGACCGGGTTTCCCGTGAACTGCCCGTTGAAGGTGAAGGTGCCGCGCGGCGGCACCTCGGTGAGCTGCTCGTAGCGGCGATACTGCGCCTGCAGGCCGAACCGGATGTTGTGGCTTCCCTTCACCCAGCTCGTCGCGTTCGACACGCTGACGATGTTCTCGGTCGCGCCCTGCGTGATGCCGCCCTCGCCGTTGCCGCTGACGCCGGTGATGTTGAACCCGGGACGGCCGTAGTCGATCGGATCGACGCCGCCCGCGAGGTTGCGCAGCCCGATGTCGCCCACCCAGTTGCGGCCGTCGAGGCTGATCGGCGAGTTCAGGTGATACGCGTAGTTGTAGCCGACGCGAATCTCGTTGACGACGTGCTGCGACACCACCCACGTCTCGCCGACGGCGAGGTTCCGTCCTTCCTGCGGGAAGTTGGTGAAGCTGAAGGCGCTCGGGTTCACCTGCGATCCCTTGTAGTACAGGAACCGCTCGAAGAGGCTGTGCTTCGCGCTGAGCGTCTGATCGCTGCGGACCGTCGCCGTGTCCGCATCGTCGTTGAACGGCTGAATCGTGAGGTAGTTGTTCGCGCCCGGGTTGTTGGGCGCCGGAATCGTCGGCGCGAGCACCCGCGCGAAATTCGAGATGCGGCTCGCGGGAACGATGTTGCCCGGGAACTGCAGCCCGGTGCGCGGATCGACGATCGGCGTCGCGAGGCTCGAGAAGTTGCCGCCGACGAACGCCGGATTCGGCACGCTCGCGAACAACGACTTGTCCTGCTGCGTCCGCAGCGCCTCGTAGCCGACGAAGAAGAACGCGCGGTTCTTCTTCGCGGGCCCGCCGAAGGTCGCGCCCGCCTGCGTGCGATTGCCGGTCTTCTGGCCGAAGTAGTTCGTCGCCTCGTACGCCGTGTTGCGCATGTAGTCGTAGCCGGAGCCCGAAAACGTGTTGGCGCCGGACTTCGTCACGATCGAGACGACGGCCTGGCCCTGGCCGTACTCGGTCGTGAGCGAATTTCGGAGGACGTTCAGCTCCTGCACGGCGTCGAGCGGCGGATTGAGCGAGATGTTGTTGAACCTGAGCGATCGGACGTACACGCCGTCGATCGCGTAATTGGTCGAGCTGTCGCGTCCGCCCTCGACGGTGACGAACTGGCTGCGGCTGCTGCCGGCGGCGCCGAACTGCGTGCCGCGGTTGAACGCCTGCGGCGTGACGCCGGCGGAGAGCGCGGCAAAGGAGAGGAGATTGCGTCCCGCGACCGGCAGATCCTCGATCTGCTTCTGCGTGATCGTCTGGCTCACCGATGCGTTCGCCGTCTGGAGCAGCGGCGACTGCCCCGTCACGGTGACGTTCTCGGCCACGTTGGCGAGGCCGAGCGTGATCGCGGGCCGCGCGATCTCGCCATTGGTGAGCCGCACGTCCTTCAACTCGACGGATTGAAAGCCGGAGAGCTCGACCTGAATGCGGTAGACGGCCGGCGGCAGGTTCGGGATCGAGAAGCGGCCGTCGGCGTCGGTCACCGCGGTGCGCTGCGAGTTGGTGCCGGCGTTGGTCACCGTAACGGCCGCGCCCGGAAGCGCGCCGCGCGTGGAGTCGAGAACCTGACCGACGATCCCCGACGATGCCGATTCCTGCGCGCGCGCGCCCGGCGCGGCGGCAAGCAGCACGGCGATGGTCAGGCATCCCAGCCTACGGAACATGGCGCCTCCTCTGTCTCTGCACGAACACGAGCCGGAAACCCGACGCGGTTGTAAAGCCACCGCGACGAGGGGTCAAAGGCTTTCCGGCGGTCGCGCCGCGTTTCGTCGTGCGAAACGGCGCCGTGCGGCGCCGGGCCGCGGCTAACCCGCAGAAGAACAAGACACAACTGGCGCTTTGTTCTAAGCTACCGGCGCCGCGCGCGCGCCAACCGCGGGCCGTGATGTTCCGCCGCGCGCAACGCGACCGCGCCGCGAATCGGATCCAGGATCAGATCCAGGATCAGATCCTGGATCGGATCCAGGATCGGATCCTGGATCGGAGTCAGAGCCATGAAGGAACCAGCCGCGCCGCGCGATCCGTATCTCGTCAAGTCGGTCGTCCACTCGTCGCGCATCCTCGCGGCCTTCCACTCGTCGGGCGAGGCGCTGCCGCTGCGCGACGTCGTGCAGCGGAGCGGGCTGCCCAAGACCATGGTCTTCCGCCTGCTCTATACCCTCGAGCGCTGCGGCATGGTGGAAAAAGTCGGCGAGAACCTCTACCGCTCGTCGCTGCGGCCGCTCAAGCCGCGGCTCTATCGCCTCGGCTACGCGGCGCAGGGCACCGACTATCAGTTCTCGAAGGAGGTATCCGCGGGGCTGCAGCGCGCGGCGGCGGCCGAGGGCGTCGAGCTGATCTCGGTCGACAACCGCTACAACCCGAAGATCGCGCAGCGCAACGCCGACGTGCTCGTGCGCGAGAAAGTGGACCTCGTGATCGAGTTCCAGACCGACGAGCAGGTGGCGCCGATCGTCGCCGCGAAATATCGCGCGGCCGGCATCCCGCTCATCGCGATCGAGATTCCGCATCCCGGCGCGACCTACTTCGGCGCGAACAACTACGAAGCGGGGCTCATCGGCGGCCGCTGTCTCGGACGCTGGGCGAAGCACCACTGGCACGGGACCGTCGACGAGATCGTCCTCGTCGCGCTGCAGCGCGCGGGCAGCCTCCCGCAGATGCGCCTGACCGGCATGCTCGTCGGCATGAAGGAAGCGTGCCCGCAGCTCGAAACGTGCCGCGTGACGTCGATCGACGGCAACGGCGTGCTCGGCGACAGCTTCGAGGCGATGCGCCGCCACCTTCGCGTGAGCAGGGCGCGGCGCATTCTCGTCGGCGCGATCAACGATCCGAGCGCGCTCGGCGCGCTGCGTGCGTTTCAGGAAGTGGGACGCACCGACGCCTGCGCGATCATGGGGCAGAACGCGTCGCCTGAGGGCCGCGCCGAGCTGCGGCAGCCCGACACGCGGCTGATCGGATCGGTCGCCTACTTCCCCGAGAAATACGGCGACGACATCGTCGCGCTCGCGCTCGACATCCTGCACCGCAAGCCCGTGCCGCCGGCCGTCTTCGTGAAGCACCAGCTCGTGACGCCCGACACGGTCAATCACATCTACCCGAACGATCAGCTCGTGCAGATGGTGAACGCGTAGTCGAGAACTTACCCACCTGACCCACCTGACCCACCAGGCCTATCGCAGAAACGCTTCCGGCAAGCCGCCGTCGACCGGGATCACGTGGCCGGTCGTCTTCGCGCTCTGGTCGCCGGCGAGCCAGAGGATCGCGTTCGCGCAGTCGAGCGGCAGGATCGGCGCGCGCGTAATCGTCCGCTGCGCGTAGAAGCGCGCGAGCTTCGCGCGCAGATCCTCGGTGGACTCCACCTCGTCGAACGCGATTTCGTACTTCCGGAGCGACGCGGCCACGCGATCGCGCGGGAACATCGCCGATCCGGCGACGACCGTCGCCGGCGCGATGCCGTTGACGCGGATCGCGGGGCCGAGGCCGATCGCGAGCTCGCGAATCAGGTGGTTCACCGCCGCCTTGCTCACGTCGTACGGCTCGCTGCCGTGCTTGGGCACGATCGCGTTCGCGGAGCTCGTGAGCACGATGGACGCCGCGAGATGCTGCGCGCGCATCACCGCCGCCGCCGTCTCGGCGAGCAGGTGATTGCTCGTGACGTTGACGAGCAGCGTCCGGCTCCGGCGCCGGATAGATCGCCGCCGTGTTGACGACGATGTCGACCCCGCCGAACTGCAGGACGGTCTGCTCGAGCGCGCGCGCGATGCTGTCGCGCGAGGACAGATCCACCTGGACCGCGAACCCGTGCTCCGGCGACGAGAGGGCGCGCGCATCGTGCCACGCCGCTTCAGCCGCCGCCGCATTCAGGTCGGCGACGACGACGTGCGCGCCCCGTGAGTTTGCGGCTGAATTCCTTCTCGGCGGCCGTCCGCTGCAGCTTCGCTTCCTCGAGCGCCCAGTATTCGATCCGGAACGCTTCGGCGCGCGGCAGCGCGACGTAGTTGTGAAAGCTCGCGAACTGCGCCGCCTGCTCCGGCCGCCGACTGCCGCCTGGCGCCTCTGCACTGCTCTCGTCCTCGAGCGCGGTGGCGCCGTCCATCACGTGAATCGCGTTGACGAAGAACTCCGTCGTGATCCGCGCCTCGCGCTTGTCCTTCCCGAATCCGACGACGCCGATCGACGGAATGACGACGACCGACGGGTTCGAGTCGCGCAGCGGCGGCGAGCCGGGCGTCGCGAACCCTTCGTAGTACGCGACGTAGTCCCGCCTGTATGCCGCAATCCGATCGTCGATCCGCCGCCGCAGCGCGGCGCCATCGTCGGCATCGGGATTCCACGGCACGAAGAGCGGCGAAATACGCGTCCGCAGGAAATGATCCGGACAGCTCGTGCCGAGCGCGCAGAGATCGGCGGCCCACGCCGAGTTCGCGAACCGCAGCGCCTCCTCTCCGCGCTCCACGTGCGCGACGACGCGGCGGTTCGACGACACGGCGCCGCGCAGGTGCGGAAGGATCGCGGCCACGACCTCGTCTGCCTGCCGCGGCGCGCGAACCGCCGCGCCGCCGAAGGACGCGCCTCCGCGCCGCCGCGCGCGCTCGCCGACCAGCTGCCCCATCTGATCGATCGTGCGGATGCTGTTGCGGTAGCACTCCGCCTGCGTCGTGCCCCACGTGAACAGGCCGTGGCTGCCGAGCACGATGCCGTCGCAGTCGGGCTGCGCGTCGACGGCGCGCCGCAGCATCAGCGCGAGCTCGAACCCCGGGCGCTGCCACGGCAGCCAGGCGATGCGGCGGCCGTAGCGCGCGTTGAACTCGTCGAGCGCGCGCCGCCCGTTCGCGCTCGCCGCGATCGCAATCGCCCAGTCGGGATGCAGGTGATCGACGTGATCGAAGGGCAGGAACGCGTGGAGCGGCGTGTCGATCGACGCGGCGACGCGGTTGTCGCCGAAGGCGCAGAGCGGATAGAACGCGACCATCTCGTCCTCGTGCGCTTCGCCGCGATAGCGCGCGATGAGCGCCTCGAGCTTGTCGAGAGCGAGGATCGCGAACCCGCTCGCGGCGATCGATCGCAGATCGCCGCCGCTCCCTTTCACCGCGAGCACGCGAACGGGATCGCCGGTCAGCGGATCGGGCAGCGTGAACTTCGAGCTCGTGTTGCCGCCGCCGAAATTGGTGATGCGCAGATCGGCGCCGAGGAGATTCGATCGATAGCGCAGGAGCTCGAGCGGCTGCGGCGCGAGCCGGCCCGCCTCCGCCTCGTCCCACAGGTTGTCGAGCAATCGCGTCTCGGAGACCGACTCAGGCACACGTGAACTCCACGTAATCGAGGAAGCGGCGGTACGGCGCGTCCCATCGTTCCGGCGCGATCGGCTCGAACCGCTCGGCGGGAAACGACCGCTCGATCAGACGACGCGCGTCGGCGAGCGACGGCACGGCGCCGGTCGCAATCGCCTGCACCGCGACGTTGCCGAGCGCGGTCGCCTCCACCGGCCCCGCGAGCACGGTGCGTCCGGTTGCGTCCGCGGTCAGCTGATTGAGCAGGCGGTTGCGCGATCCGCCGCCGATGATCCGCAGCTCGGTGATGCGCTCGCCGGTGAGCTCCTCGAGCCAGCCGAGCACGAGGCGGTACTTCATGGCGAGGCTCTCGAGGATCGTGCGCGCGAAGGCGGCGCGCGACGCCGGCTCACGCTGCGCCGTCTGGCGGCAGAACGCGCCGATTGCCGCCGGCATGTCCTCAGGATTGAGGAACGTCGGGTGATCGGGATCGACGAGCGACGCGAACGCGAGCGCCGGGTCGGCCGCCTGCGCGAGCAGATCGTCGTACGGCTCGAGGCGGCCCTCGGCGGCCCACGCGCGGCGGCACGCCTGGAGCAGCCACAGGCCGTTGATGTTCTTCAGCAGCCGGATCGTGCCGCCGACGCCGCCTTCGTTCGTGAAGTTGAGATCGCGCGCTTTCGCCGAGATCACCGGCGCCGCCACCTCGGTGCCGAGGAGCGACCAGGTGCCGGAGCTCAGAAAGGCGGTCGAGCCGCCGACGCGCACCGACGCCACCGCCGACGCCGTGTCGTGCGAGGCGGGCGCGACGATCGGCGTGCCCGCATGCGCCTCGGACGCCGACGCGCGCAGCGTCCCGACGATCGTCCCCGGCTGCACGATCCGCAGCAGCAGGCGCGTCGGCAGGCCGATCTCGCCGGCGAGCCGCGTCGCCCACGTGCGCTTCGCCGCGTCCACGAGTTGCGTCGTCGTCGCGTTGGTGTACTCGGAGACGAGCGCGCCAGAGAGCCAGAAGTTGAAGAGGTCGGGAATCGTCGCGAGCGCCTCGGCGGCGTCGACGATCTTCGGCGTCTGCCGGCAGGCGG
>QHWK01000433.1 GCA_003223775.1 Acidobacteriota bacterium | reverse complement strand
CAGCGCGGGAAAGATGAACTCGGGGAACGACGATGGTCCATCCTTCAGCGGCGCGTTGATGAACTTCGTGACCGGCAACTGGTCGCGCGTGGCGAGAAACAATCTGCTGCAGGAGCTGAGAGTCAACTGGTTCCACTATCAGTTCATCAACGCGCCGCTGAAGGATGGACCATCGTCGTTCCCCGAGTTCATCTTTCCCGCGCTGACGATCGGCCCGAACTGGAATTACCCCGAGGACTGGAACCAGGATCATGTCACCGCCACCTATGAAGTGAAGTGGCACAAGGACGCGCACGACATCAAGGTCGGCAGCGAGCTGCATCTCGAAAAAGATGCGGGATGGTGGCGGGCACGATCGCGCGGGCAGATGTTCTTCGCCAGCACGCCCGCCGACCTCGCGCAGCGCATCCCGCTGGCGCAGTGGACGAACGCCTCGCAGTGGAACCTCACGGGCCTCGATCCGGTCGCGAACAGGTTCGATATCTATCTCGCGCCGAACGACGACTGGGGCTACAACGTGCCGCGCCCGATGTATGCCGGGTGGATTGGCGACACGTGGACCGTCAACAGCCAATTGACCCTGAACCTCGGCGTGCGATACGACGTCGCGTGGAAGGACTTCGTGTCGCCGGGCAACGACGAGACGACGCTCATCATCAACAACGGATTCGACACCGAGGATTACGGATACAAGAACAACATCCGCGATTTGAACAACATCGCGCCGCGCGTCGGCTTCGCGTGGAACGTGACCGGCCGCAACGATTTCGTGATTCGCGGCGGGTCCGGCGTGTTCTACGGCACGCAGGGCGGCAATCAGGCGGTCGATGCGCAGCTCTTCGGCGGGCAGCGTCTCGTCGTCGCCTCGTTCCAGAACGACGGCAAACCGGGATTCGTGCAGGATCCGATGAGGGGCGCGACGTTGGCCGACTTGTTGTCGGGCCGCGTGCCGCTGCCGCCGCAGACGATCTCGGTCATCCGGCCGGACTTTCAGATGCCGTCGACGTGGCAAAGCATGCTCGGCTTCCAGAAGCAGGTGAACGACGTCACGGGCTTCGACGCGGATCTCGTCTACTACAAGGGCACGCACGAGGACGAGCAGCTCGATCCGAACGTCTTCTACGATCCGGCGACGGGCTTCCCGAAGAACCCGGCGAGGTTCGGCCGCCCGAGCCCGAACTACGGCCCGATCAACATGAAGGCGAGCATCGGGTACTCCGACTACTTCGCCCTGGCCAGCTCCGTCACACGCCGCTATCGGAACAATTTCCAGGCCGGCCTGACCTACACGCTGATGTTCTTCAAGCACGACACCGGCATCTCGAGCGCGGGGTACGGCAGTCAGCTGCTGAACCCGTTCGACGTGTCGGCCGAGTGGGCGCGCTCGTCGGAATTCCAGCGCCACACGTTGAACGCGAACGGCGTCTGGAACATGCGGTGGAGTCTGCTGCTCGCGGGATCGTTCCACTACGGATCCGGCAACTACGCGACGATCACCTCGCCGGCCGATCCGCTCGGCCAGGTCAACGGCGCGCGGCGCGTGCTGGCCGACTTGACGGTCATCCCGCGCAACACATATCTGCTCGATCCGTGGCAATCGCTCGACATTCGTCTGTCGAAGGACGTGCGCGTCGGATCGGTGAAGCTCACGGGCATGGCCGAAGTCTTCAACCTGTACAACTACGCCCGCTTCAACCGGAACACGATTTTCGGCAACGCGCTGTTCGGCCAGGCCACGTCGTCGGCCGGGATTCCGCGAACCGGACAGCTCGCGTTCCGGATCTCGTTCTGACATGGGAGCCGTTCTTACGACGCGTCACCTCGTCGCCGGCGCGGCGTTGGGCGCCGCGACGATCGCTGTCGCGGCGGCGCACGGCCGCGATGCGCGGTACGTCGAACAGGTGGCGCTGGCCGCGAATCACGTCACGCGCGTGCTTGCGGTGAGCCGTTCGGAGCTGGGGCTCTCGGGCTCGAAGCGCAAAGCGCAGATGAAGACGGTCGACGGCCGCTCGTGCGCCGTCGGCAGTCTGTTCGCCTTCGACGTCGACGACGCGTACGCGTTCGATGTCGACGAACCGGTCGACGTCACCGTCACGTACGCGCCGAGCCTCACGACCGCGCCGTTTGCCGTCGCGTGGGACAGGAACGGCGGCGACGGGTACGGCGTGTCGACCGACATCCAGCCTGACCGGACGGCATCGTTCGGGCGCGTGACGCTGCGGCTCGATCGCGCGCGGCTCGCCGGGCAGGGCATTCTGAACACGGACCTCGCGGTCGGCGCGCGCAATCAAGGCGTGCTCGGCGTGTGCGGCGTCGAGATCGCGCGCAGCAGCACGACGCGGGCCGCGGTCGCAACGGGACGCATTCACCTCGAAACGATCGACGCAGGCACGAGTCGCGTCGTGCCGGCGCGCGTTGGTTTGTACGACGTCACCGGCCGCATTCCGCTTCCGGCGACGGATGCCGTGCCGGTTCATCGCTTTGCTGACGATGCACGGCTCCAGTGGCTGAATCGGCGGACGTTCTGGGCGTCCGAGAGCCGCCAGGCGTTCTACGTCAACGGCCGGTACGACGCGGCCCTTCCCGTCGGCCTGTATGATCTCATCGCGACGCGAGGCCCCGAGTACCGCCTCGCGCGGCGGAGAGTGGAAGTACGTGCGGGCGAGACGACCACGATCCAGGTCCCGCTTCGACGCTATGTCGATCTTCCGAGCGCCGGATGGTACTCGGGCGATTCACATATTCACCTGATGCGCGACGAACCAGCCGACATGGCCGTGTGGGGCCAGCTCGCGGCGGAAGACGTCCACGTCGGCAATCTCCTCGAGATGGGCAATATTGCCGGCACCTACTTCAAGCAGCCGGCGTGGGATCGCGCCGGGCAGTTCGATCGCGATGGGTACGCGATCGTTCCGGGGCAGGAAGATCCGCGCACCGGAATGCGCGGCCACACGATCCACTGGAATCTGAAGTCGCACGTGCACTTCGAGAAGGAAGCGTTCTTTCAATACGACCGCGTGTTCGAGCGCACGCGCAGTCAGGGCGCGCTGACCGGCTACGCGCACCTTGGCGAATTGTTCAACGGGCGCCGCGGCCTCGCGCTCGACGTGCCGTTCGGTCTCGTCGACTTCATCGAAGTGCTGCAAGGCGGACGGCTGAATACCGACGTCTGGTACAGCTTTCTGAATCTCGGGTTCAAAGTGTTGCCGGTCGGCGGCGCCGATTATCCGTACTTCGGCCCGACGCTGCCCGGCGTCGAGCGGACCTACGTCAAGCTCGATGCGCCGTTCAGCGCGGCGGCGTGGTTCGACGGGTTCCGCCGCGGTCACGTGTATGTGACGAACGGACCGTTCGTCCGGCTCAGCGTCAACGGCCGGGAGATGGGCGAGGAGGTGCGAGTCGCCCGCGGGACGCGGCTCGACATCGCCGCCGACGCGCAGCTCAATCCGGACGTGGATGACCTCGATCGACTCGAGCTCATCGTGCTGGGCGATGTCGACGCGCGCGAATCGGCGAACGGCAACGATCGCATTCACCTGCAGAAAACCATCGTCGCCGATCACAGCATGTGGATCGCCGCGCGCGCGTACGGCGGCCACCAGCAGCCACAGTTCACGACCGTCGCGCACACGGCGCCGATCTACGTCGTCGTCGACAGCGAGCCGACGTGGAAGCGCAGTGAGCTGGCGTCGCTCGTCGACTACCAGCGCGCGCAGCTCAACGAACTGCTGACCGTGCCAATCGATCCGAACTCGGATCTCGAAGCGTGGGAAACGGGCGAGACGCTCGTCGATCAGTGGCCACAGCAACTGCCGCTCTTGCGACCGCGCATCGAGGAGGCGGACCGGCGATACCGACAGCTGCTCGAGCGCTTTCGGGGAACGGCGTCGCAGCGCTGAATGGATCGTGCATGCCCTCTTATGACGCTCACGCAATCGATGGCGCCACGAACAATCCTTGCGAGCCGGCGGCTTCACGCAGGCGTGGATCGAACGTGACGACTGTCGCCGCTTCCGCATCGAGGGCGGTCGCAAGGTGGAGGGCATCGAGGGCGCGCATGGGCATTGCGAGCGACAACATCAACCGCTCGGCGCGACGATGAATCGGCGGCGTCAATTCGGCATGGTGGGCCGACGCATGCAGCTTCGATGCTTCACGATAGAGGCGCCGCGCTTCTTCACGCGTGAGGCGTTGTTCGCGCGTGCGGCGTCCGAGCGCGGACGCCATTTCCGTCAATGCGAGATCGGAGACGATCACGTCCGTCAGGCCAGCGAGCGCCTCGTTCAGATCGTCGCTTTCGGGTTCCGGGACGAACAGTTTCACGAAGGCGCTCGCATCGAGGTAGACGGGCTCGGCCCAGCGCGCGGCGTCCGGCGCGCTCACAGCAGGTCTTCCCGTTCTTCAAGCACAGCCTGCGACAGCGCAGGATCCCGGCCGCGCAATGCGCGTCGGACCCGTGCGAGATCGGGGAATGGGCGACTCCGTTCGACGGGTGCCAGCCGGGCGACTGGCCGACCGCGGTCTGTGATCAGGACCTCGCGTCCCTTCTTCACGTCGTCGAGGAGATCGGTGAGATTCTGCCGCGCCTCGCGGATACCGGCCGTTCGCATATGCCGTATTGTGTCACAAGTAGCACTTCGATTACGCAGGTCTCGATGGATCGCCGGCGCTTCCTGACGACTGCCGGAGCCGCCGTCGCGGCCGCCACGGTTCGCGACGGCCGCGCGCAACAGCCGCCGCCGGCAAAGGCGCGCTTTCGAACCGGTCTGGTCGCGTACTCCTACCGGCAGGCACTCCAGGCCAAAACGATGACGTATGAGGATCTCATACGCATCGCCGTCGAGACCGGCACCGACGGCATCGACCTGACCGTGTACTGGCTGCCGGACACGTCCGACGATTACCTGCTGCCGTTGCGTCGTCTCGCCTACCGGAACCGCGTCGAAATCTACGGCATCGGCACACGCGTGCGGCTCGCGCAGCCCACGCCGGCGCTTCGCGAACAGGAGTTGGCCGAGCTGCGCAAGTGGCTCGACGTCGCGCAGAGAGTCGGGGCGACGCACGTGCGCGTCTTTGGCGGCGCGCAGCCCGCCGGAGCCACGCTCGACCAGGCCATCGCCCTTGCAGCCGAGACGCTGAAGCGCGGGGCGGAGTATGCCGGCGCTCGCGGATTGATTCTGGGCGTGGAAGACGATGGCGGCATCACCGACTTCGCGAAGGACACGATCGAGATCGTGAGGCGCGCGGACTCGCCGTGGGCGGGAATGAACCTGGACACGGGAAACTTCCGGCCGCCGCGTGTCTACGATCAGATCGACATGTCGATCCCGTACGCCGTCAGCACGCACGTGAAGACCGAAATGGCGCTCGACGACGGCAGGACGCGCGCGCCGTCGGATCTGGAGCGCGTCTTCAGGATGTTCGCGGCCCGCGGCTTCCGCGGCTACATGGGCCTCGAGTACGAGGCGTCGGGCGATCCGGCGACCGCGGTGCCGGGCTATCTCCGCCGGCTGAAGGATCTGGCCGTCCGATACTCCGCCTGATGAACCCGCCCTGTTTCACGGTTTCATTCGTGACGCGTCCACCCACGGAGCGGAAAGCATTTCTCCGAACGATGTGCGGCGGAGACCCTTGGGTGAGGAGCGCCGTTCGAAGGGTGAGGCGCCGAGGGTCAGGATGGGATGACGGACCTGAATCCCATTAATAGTATCCCCTCATACCACCCCTCTCTTCAAGACTGTTT
>QHWK01000212.1 GCA_003223775.1 Acidobacteriota bacterium | reverse complement strand
GGCGGACTCTACGTGGACAAGCCGGTCGTCGAAGACGGCAACCTGATCACGTCGCGCAAGCCCGACGACGTCCCGCTCTTCAGCGAAGCGATCGTGCGCGCGCTCGCGCGCGTGCATGCGTGACGCTGGGGGGATCCCTACGCGCGCGGCGAAGGCGCGGCGGGCACATCTTCGGGCCGGCCGCGCCGCAGCCGCGCGTACGCCGCCGTGAACTCCACGCCGTACAGCAGAATCACCGCCTGCACGTAGACCCATACCAGGAACACGACGACGGCGGCGATTGATCCGTTGACGCGCGTGAAGCGCGTCATGTCGTGCATGTACCAGGAGAAGCCTTCGAGCGCCCCCTTCCACAACAGCCCGGTGATGAACGCCCCGATCCAGACGTCGCGGAACCGCACTTTCGCGTTCGGCACGAAGTAGAAGATCAAGCCGACCACGAGAATGAAGAGGAGCGTCGTCGCGTGGCGAACGGTGAAGCCGCGGAGGATGCCGAGGCCCGGGAAGCGCGCGAGCACGCCGGCGAACCAGCTCGCGCCGACCACCTGCGACGCGCTGATGAGCAGCAGCGCGATCAGCAGGATCAATCCCGCGACGAGCAGCATGACGAACGAAAACAGCTTGTGCTTCCAGAAGCTGCGCTGCTTCTCCACGCCCCACGCGTAGTTCACCGCCGTGCTGATCGCGCCGAAGACGCCGAGCGCGCCCCACACGAGCGCGATCGTGCCGGCGACGCCGACGCTCACCGCGCTCGCGCGGAACGCGTCGAGCTGCTTGGTGATGAAGTCGAACTGCGCGGGAAAGTAGCGGAGCACGAACTCGAGGACGGCCACGCGGTCCTGCGGATCGGCGGCGGAGCTTCCGAGCAGCGCGAACGCGAGCAGGAAAAACGGAAACAGCGACAACAGGGCGTAGTAGGCGATCGACGCCGCGTACGTCAGGTTGTCGCTGTGGTAGAAGCCGAGAAACCCTTTCCAGAACGACTGGCCGGTGAGGCGCGCGATCTCGCGGGCACTGCGCCCGACCGCGCGGATAGCGGTCACGCGGCCATTATCTCAGGCGGCGCGAGAGGACTCCACCCACGCGCGGCGCGTCTCCATGATGAGATACGCCGGGACCGTCGCGCCGAGCCAGACGCGCAACGCCTGGAACGCAAGACGACGAAGCGGCGGCGTCGTCAACACGACGTATGCCGCCGCCACGCCTGCCGACGCAATCGCCACGTTGGCGACCGTACGCGCGTGCTCGCGCGTCACGCCGGCCTAACTCCGCTTCGACCCACCAGACCCGGACGAGCCGGTCGTGCCCGAGTGGCTGCCGGTGGGGGTGTGCGGCCCGGTCGACGAGGGGCTCCCCGACGAGCCGTAGCTCGACGATCCGCTGCCGTAACTCGATCCGCTCGACGTCGAGCCCGGCGATCCGGCCGACGCCATCGACGGCGTGCTGCCCGTGCTGCCGCTCACGGTGCTCGCCGCGTCGCGCACGTAGCGCTGGGCTTCCTCGGCGCCGCGGGTAACGGCGTCGCGCGCCTTGTCGTACATCTCGCGTCCGCGGTCCACCCACTCGCCGGCGTTCTCGCTCGCGCGGCGATAGCCGTCCGACGCCTGATTGGCAATGTTGCCCGCCTGCTCGGAGATCTGCCCGCGCAGTTCCGACCCCGATTTGGGGGCGAACAGCATGCCGAGACCCGCGCCGAGAACGGTGCCCGTCAACAGGCCCATCACGAAACTGCCGCCGCCACTGCTCTCGTTGTCGAAACGATCGTATCCGTCTGCCATGTCGCCTCCTCCGTGATCGCGGTTCTCGGTTCCAGGTTCCAGCGTTCTTGGTTCTCTGTTCCGGTTCGCCATTGTCGGTTCTAGGTTCTCGCCTCCGACGAGTGCAGCATCCCTTCGAGCGCGACGCGCAGACCACGGACGAAGCCGACGACGCGGCTCGTCTTGGCGCGGACGTTAGGATCGCGTTCAGGCGCGCCATCGCGGGCGCGACCTGACGCATCTCGATGCCGTTGACGAGCTCCATCACCTTCTTGTAGGCAACGAAGCCGCCGATCCCCATACCGATGATGAGCAGCGCCTCGAGCACGCTCACGGCAGCCATGATGCCGAGCAGCAGGTTCGTGGTTCCGAGTTCGCCAGCCATGACGTCCTCAGAAGGGAGAGGATTGGCGCGGCGCCGCGTAGCGCGGCGTCGGCGGGGCCTCGCCGAGCGCGTCGTTCAGCAGCTTCCAGCCTTCGTTGGCCACGCCGGCGGCTTTCTGAACGGTGCCGCGGAAGCTCATGAGCTCGCGCGCGAAATCATCCAGCGCCGGCTCGAGCTGGCGCCGCAGCGAGCGGCCGTGCTCGGTGAAAAAAAGGTACCCGGCGGCGCCCCCAATGACCGCTCCGACCACTGTGGCCGCCAGTGCGCGCGAGTTGTACATCAGCCCTCCTACCAGAAGGCGCAGATCTACAAGTTACATGCCACGCGATCACGGAAGGAGTGCGCGCGCGCGCGCGCGATCACAATCTGCGCACGTCAGCTTTTCAGACGTTCGCCGTGGCTCGTGCATTAACGATGAATGCCCGAACCCGCCGGTGCAAAATCAATTCTCTCAGGTGGCCGCAGGCGTCGAGGACGAGGACGGCGATGAGGATGAGGCGGCGCTGCGCGCCGACTTGCCGGCGTCCCGGATGTCGTGCTTCTTCATCTTGCTGTAGAGGGTCGGCCGATACAGCCCGAGGATCTGCGCCGCCTCCTGCTTGTTCCAGTTCGTCCGCTGCAGCGTCTGCAGGATCGCCATCTTCTCGATCTCCGCCAGCGTGCGGTGCGGCGGAATGACGAAGTCGGTCGACGCGGTGGAGTCTTCGCGGATTGATTCCGGCAGATCCGTGACCGCAATCTCCGTCCCCTTCGTGACGAGGACCGCGCGCTCGATCGCGTTCTCGAGCTCGCGCACGTTGCCCGGCCACCGGTTCCGAATCAGCAGGTGGTAGACCGACGGCGCGAGCGTCTTCACGTTCTTCTGGTACCGCTGCCGGAACTTGTCCAGGAAGTAGTCGCACAGCAGCGGGATGTCTTCGGTCCGCTCGCGCAGCGGCGGCACGCGCAGCGTGATCGTGTTGATGCGGAAGTAGAGATCCTCGCGCAGGCGTCCGTCCCGCAGCGCCGCGTCGAGATCGATGTTGGTCGCGCAGATCAGGCGGAAGTCGACGTGGACGATCCGGTCGCTGCCGATCGGACGGTACTCGCGCTCCTGCAGGACGCGCAGCAGCTTGGTCTGCAGGTACGGCGGCATCTCGCCGATCTCGTCGAGCAGCAGCGAGCCGCCCTCCGCCATCTCGAAGAGGCCTTCCTTGTCCATCGTCGCGCCGGTGAAGGCGCCCTTCTTGTAGCCGAAGAGCTCCGACTCGATCAGATCCTTGGGGATCGCCGCGCAGTTGATCTTGATGAACGGGCCCTTCGACCGCTTGCTGTTGTAATGGATCGCGTTGGCGATCAGCTCCTTGCCGGTGCCGTTCTCACCCTGAATCAGGATGTTCGCTTCGCTGGCCGCGACGCTCTCGATCAGCTCGAAGAGCTCCTGCATCTTCTTGCTCTTGCCAATCACGTTCTGGAACTTGTAGCGATCCTGCAGGCGCGCCTTGAGCTGCTCGTTCTCGTCGATGAGCGCCTTCTGCTTGATCGCCTTCTCGAGCTTGTCGAGCAGCCGCTCGGCGTCCACCGGCTTCTCGAGGAAGTCGAAGGCGCCGGCCTTCACCGCCTCGACCGAGCGCGGAATGTTGCCCTGCCCTGTGATGACGATCACTTCGGCCTCGGGATCGAGCTGCTTGAACTTGCGCACGAGCTCGATGCCGTCCACGTCGGGCAGCATCATGTCGGTGATCACCGCGTCGGGCCGCCAGGTCTTGAACAGTTCTTCGCCGCGCGTGCCAATGAGCGCGCTCCGCACTTCGTAGCCCGCATGCTCCAGGAGGATCTTGAGCCACTCCGTCATCGCAGGCTCATCATCTATTGCGAGCACACGTTTTTTACGTTTGAGGCTCATATTCCACCAAGTGTAGTGAAAACGCGCAATGTGTCAATACACGACTTAGAGATGTGTAGTAATTCAATATCGATGAGCTTAGCGATAAGTCATAACATTTGGCGAGCTTAGGGGCTACGACCAACCCTCGGCGCCGATGAGCGGAACAAAGACGCAGCCCACGCCGAGGGTCTGCGTGAACTGCTCGCCGAGCCGCGTGACGATATGCAGCGTCTGCTGGTCGGACGGGCCGACCGGAACGACGAGGCGGCCGCCGTCGGACAGCTGCTGTTTGAGCGGCGCGGGGACATGCGGCGCCGCCGCTGCGACGAGGATGGCGTCGAACGGCGCGTGGGCCGGGCTGCCGAGCGTGCCGTCGCCGATCACCACCTCGACGTTCGTGTAGCCGAGCGCTGCGAGCCGCTGCCGCGCGGTCTCGGCGAGCTCGGGCCGCCGCTCGATCGTGATCACCTCGCGCGCCAGCTCGGCGAGAATCGCCGCCTGGTAACCCGAGCCGGTGCCGACTTCCAGCACGCGCTCCGCGCCGGTGAGGCGCAGCGCCTCGGTCATCACCGCCACCATGTAGGGCTGCGAGATCGTCTGGCCGCTGCCGATCGGCAGCGCGCGATCGGCGTACGCGGCGCCGTGCGAATCGTCCGGCACGAACACGTCGCGCGCGACGCGCCGCATCGCGTCGAGCACGCGCGCGTCGGCAATGCCGCGCGCGACGAGCTGATCGTCGATCCAACCGTCGCTCATGATTTCAACGTGAAGGTTGTCCAATTGAGCTGCGGTTGGCAAGGCATGCCATAATCCGCTCATGTCCGAGGCCGATCCGAAAAAGGGCCGCGCGCCTTTTTCCGACGCCCTCCCGGTCCGGATCACCCCGGTGAAATCGAGCCTGCCGCCGGCGCACGACGCCGACGCGGCCATCGTCTGCGATCGCTGCGGCGCCGAAATGTACCGCATGCACGCCGTCTGGCGCTGCCCTTCCTGCGGCTTCAAGACGGACTGCTGCGGATGGTAGACCGATCCAACACAAGCTCCACGATCCAGGATCAGATCCAGGATCGGATCCAGGATCAGATCCAGGATCAACGGCCGACTGACGCATGATGCTGCCGCTCGACACGCACGTCGATCCCGCCGACGCGACGTTTCAGACCAATCGGCAGCGGATGCAGCAGCTCGTCGACGACCT
Organism: Acidobacteriota bacterium; assembly: GCA_003223775.1. GTDB lineage: Bacteria > Acidobacteriota > Vicinamibacteria > Vicinamibacterales > CAVVIG01 > QHWK01. Next base: position 18,916 of record QHWK01000212.1, on the reverse strand, counting down.
CCGGCAGCGCGAAGCGACCGCGCGCGAGGGCGGCGGCCCGAAGTATCTCGAGCGCCATCGCAAGCAGGGGAAGCTGCCGGCGCGCGATCGCATCGCGCGGCTGCTCGATCCAGGATCCCCGTTCCTCGAGCTGTCGCCGCTCGCCGCCGACGGCCTCTACGACGACGACGCGCCGGCAGCCGGCATCGTGACCGGCATCGGCCGCGTGTCGGGCCGCGAGGTGATGATCGTCGCGAACGACGCGACGGTCAAAGGCGGCACGTATTTTCCGATGACGGTGAAGAAGCACGTTCGCGCGCAGGAGATCGCGCTGCAGAACCGGCTCGCGTGCGTCTACCTCGTCGACTCCGGCGGCGCGTTCCTGCCGCTGCAGGCGGAGGTCTTCCCCGATCGCGATCACTTCGGGCGCATCTTCTTCAACCAGGCGCGGATGTCGGCGGAGCGGATCCCGCAGATCGCGGTCGTGATGGGCTCGTGCACCGCCGGCGGCGCGTACGTGCCCGCGATGTCGGACGAGACGATCATCGTCAAGGGCACGGGGACGATCTTTCTCGGCGGCCCGCCGCTCGTCAAAGCCGCCACCGGCGAAGAGGTCACGGCCGAAGAGCTCGGCGGCGCTGACGTGCACACGCGGCTCTCGGGCGTCGCCGACTACTTCGCCGAGGACGACGACCACGCGCTCGAGATCTGCCGCACGGTGATCTCCACGCTCAACACGGCGAAGCGGCTGCCGCCGGACATGACGGCGCCCGAAGACCCGCGCTACGATCCGGCGGAGATCTACGGCATCGTCAACGCCGACATTCGCAAGCCGTACGACGTCCGCGAGATCATCGCGCGGCTCGTGGACGGATCGCGGTTCGACGAGTTCAAGGCGCGCTACGCGACGACGCTGGTCACCGGCTTCGCGCGGCTGCACGGGTTCCTGGCGGGCATTATCGCGAACAACGGCGTGCTGTTCTCCGAGTCGGCGCTGAAGGCGACGCACTTCATCGAGCTGTGCAACCTGCGCGGCATCCCGCTGATTTTTCTGCAGAACATCACGGGGTTCATCGTCGGCAGCAAGTACGAGCGCGCGGGGATTGCGAAGGACGGCGCGAAGATGGTGCACGCGGTCGCCAATTCGGTCGTGCCGAAGTTCACCGTCGTCATCGGCGGATCGTTCGGCGCCGGCAACTACGGGATGTGCGGCCGCGCCTACGAGCCGCGGTTCCTGTGGATGTGGCCGAACGCGCGGATCTCGGTGATGGGCGCGCAGCAGGCAGCGTCGGTGCTCACGACCGTGAAGCGCGATCAGCTCGCGCGCGAAGGAAAGCCGTTCACGGCGGAGGAGGAAGCCGCGATTCGCGATCCGATTCTCGAGAAATACGAGCGCGAAGGCTCGCCGTACTACTCCACGGCGCGGCTGTGGGACGACGGTATCCTCGATCCGGCGGGGACGCGCCAGGCTCTGGCGCTCGGCATCTCGGCCGCGTGCAACGCGCCGATCCCCGAGCCGCGGTTCGGAGTCTTCCGTATGTAGCGAGCGCGGCTCGCGTCAAGGACACAGAGGGGAACAGAGGACCTTAGAGGCGTGGATCATTCTGACCCTGCGACTTATCAGCACCTGATCGCCGAGCGGCGCGGTTCCGTCAGATACCTGACGCTGAACCGTCCGGACGTGCGGAACGCGTTCAACGAGCACGTGATCGCCGAGCTGACGACGTGGGCGGCGGCGACGCGCGAGGCGGCGGCGCGCGGCGACGTGCGCGTCGCGGTCATCGCCGGCGCGGGCAAGATGTTCTGCGCCGGCGCCGACGTCGCGTGGATGTCGAAGACGGTCACCTACACCGAGCAAGACAACCTGCGCGACGCGGCCGCGATGTCGCGCATGTTCGCCGCGATCGACGAGCTGCCGCTTCCGGTGATCGGCCGCGTTCACGGCGCCGCGCTCGGCGGCGGCGCCGGCCTCGCCGCCGTCTGCGACATCGTCGTCGCCGCGGAGGATACGGTGTTCGGCTTTACGGAGACGAAGCTCGGGATTCTGCCGGCGGTGATCTCGCCGTTCGCGCTGGCGAAGATCGGCCGCTCGGCTGCTCGCGAGCTGTTCCTGACCGGCATGCGGTTCTCCGCCGCCCGCGCGAAAGAAATCGGCCTAGCGCACGCCGTCGTGCCCGCATCGGATCTCGACGCCGCCGTCGACGGCTACATCGGCGAGCTGCTGGGCGCGGGGCCGCAAGCGATCGCGGCCGCGAAGGCGCTGATTCCCGAGGTGTGGCCCCGAACCGCCGCCGACGCCGCGGCGATCACGTCCGCCGCCATCGCGAAGCGCCGCGTCTCGCCCGAGGGCCAGGAGGGACTGCGCGCGTTCCTCGACCGGCGTAAACCGAATTGGATCGCAGACAAGGACGAGGGGCCTCGTTGATTCGGCGCCTCCTCGTGGCGAACAGAGGCGAGATCGCCGTTCGCATCGCGCGCGCGTGCCGCGAGCTGGAAATCGAGAGCGTCGCCGTCTACTCCGACGCGGACGCCGGCGCGCCGCACGTCCTCTCCGCGGACCGCGCCGTGCGGATCGGTCCGGCGCCCGCCGTCGAGAGCTACCTGTCGATCCCGAAGATCCTCGACGCGGCGCGCAGCGCCGGCGCCGACGCCGTGCATCCCGGGTACGGATTTCTCTCCGAGAACGCGGCGTTCGCGCGCGCCTGCGCCGACGCGGGGCTCGTGTTCGTCGGGCCGCCCCCCTCCGCGATCGAGCGCATGGGATCGAAAATCGAAGCGCGGCGTCTGGCTGCGGCCGCCGGCGTGCCCGTCGTGCCGGGCGAAACGCCGCAGGACCAGAGCGACGCCGGCGTGCGCGCGGCGATCGAACGCATCGGGCTGCCGGCGTTGATCAAGGCGTCGGCGGGCGGCGGCGGAAAAGGGATGCGCGCTATCCACGAGGCTTCCGCGATAGACGAGGCGATTCAGGCCGCGCGGCGCGAGGCGACGGCTGCCTTCGGCGACGGGACGCTCTACGCCGAGCGGCTCGTCGAGCACGCGCGGCACGTCGAAGTGCAGGTGTTCGGCGACGCCGACGGGCGCGTGCTCCATCTCTTCGAGCGCGACTGCTCGACGCAGCGGCGGCATCAGAAGGTGATCGAGGAGAGCCCGTCGCCTGCCGTCGCGCCGGCGCTTCGCGAACGCATGACCCGCGCCGCCGTCGCGGCGGCCGCCGCCGCGGGCTACCGCAACGCCGGCACGATCGAGTTCCTCGTCGACGGCAGCCACTTCTTCTTTCTCGAGATGAACACGCGCCTGCAGGTCGAGCACCCGGTGACGGAGGAGGTGACGGGCCTCGATCTCGTGCGCGCGCAGCTGCTCGTCGCCGCCGGCGAGCCGCTGCCGTGGCGGCAGTCGGAGATCGTGCAGCGCGGCCACGCGATCGAAGCGCGCGTCTACGCCGAAGATCCGTCGCGCGGGTTCCTTCCACAGGCGGGACGGCTGTCGACGTACCGCGAGCCGCGGTGGCCCGGCGTTCGCGTCGACTCGGGCGCCGCGGAAGGCGCCGAGGTGACGATCTACTACGACCCGATGATCGCGAAGGTGATCGCGACGGCCGAGACGCGCGACCTCGCGATCGCGAAGCTGACGGCGGCGCTGCGCGAGTTCACGATTGAGGGCGTGCAGACGAACATCGAGTTCGTCTTATCCGTGCTCGAGTCGCCGGTGTTTCGCCGCGGCGAACTGGACACCGGGTTTCTCGACCGTGATGGAGCGGCGCTCGAGCAGCCGCGGCTGAATCCGCCGAAGCCGCGTCGGCCGCAATCCGCAATCCGCAGTCCGCAATACACTGCTTCTTACGATCCGTGGTCCGGTGGCGCGAGCGCTCCAGCCGCGCCGCGAAGCGCGCCGCCGCCGACGCGCCGGCGCAGCGGATCGGAGTCGGCGTCCGCGCTGACGGCCCCGATGCCCGCAACCGTCCTCAAGGTGCACGTCAAGCCGGGCGACGCCGTGCGCAAGGGCGACACGATCGTGCTCCTCGAGGCCATGAAGATGGAGCTGCCGCTTCGCGCGCCCGCGGACGCGACGGTCGCCGCGGTTCACACGCGCGACGGCGAGCGCGTGCAGGCCGACGCGGTGCTCGTGGAGCTGCAATGAGTGCGGAGCGCGCCGCCGCCACAGTCACCGACTTTCGCGGACGACGCGTCACGATCGTCGAGGTCGGACCGCGCGACGGCCTGCAGAACGAGCACGCGCAGGTCGCGACCGCCGACAAGATCGAGTTCGTGAACCGGCTGTCCGCCGCGCGGCTGCCCGTGATCGAAGTCGGCGCGTTCGTCAGCCCGAAATGGGTGCCGCAGATGGCGGACGCGGCGGAGGTCTTCGCCGGCATCACGCGGGCGCCGGGCATCCGCTACACCGCGCTCGTCCCGAACCTCGCCGGCCTCGATCGGGCGATGGCGGCTGGCGTGACGGAGATTGCGGTCTTCGCCTCGTCCACGGAGACGTTCAGCCGCAGGAACATCAACCAGAGCGTCGACGCGTCGCTCGCCGGCTACAAAGAGGTCTGCGATCGCGCGCTGGCCGCCGGGGTGCGCGTCCGCGGCTATTTGTCGACCGCGTTCGGCTGTCCTTTCGAGGGCGACGTCGCGCCGGAGCGCGTCGCCGACGTCGCGGCGCGGCTCGCCGATCTCGGCGTGTTCGAGGTGGCCGTCAGCGACACCATCGGGATCGCGCATCCGGGTCAGGTGCCGCGCGTCCTCGACGCGGTGCTCGCGCGCCTGCCCGCCAGCCGCGTCGCGCTGCACTTTCATGACACGCGCGGCACCGCGCTCGCGAACGTGCTCGCCGCGCTGCCCTACGGCATCGCCACGTTCGACGCGTCGACCGGCGGCCTCGGCGGCTGCCCGTACGCGCCCGGCGCGGCCGGCAACCTCGCCACCGACGATCTGATCTACATGCTCGACGGGCTGGGAATCGAGACGGGCGTGGTGCTCGAGAACGTGAGCGAGGCGTCCGCGTTCATCGCCTCGAAGATCGATCACGCGCTGCCGTCGCGGTACGCGCAGGCGTACCGCGCGTCGCGCGGAACGTGAAAGTCGCGTGTAGCGTCAGGCGGTGGCGGTCTTTTCGGCGGGCGTCGCGGCCGTGTCGCTGCTCTGCAGCACCTTGACGACGTCCTCGAACGGCACCATGTTGATCGCGTCGTAGTCGGGCGGACACCCGAACTCGCGCTGCTGCGGCGCCGTCGGGTTGCCGAGCGTCACGCACAGACCGCAGCCGATGCAGAGATCCGCGCGGACCGCGCACACCATGCGTCCGTCGCGATCGGGTTCTTCGACGATGCAGCTGGCCACCGGACAGGCGGCCTGGCAAATCGAGCACGCGAACGCGCCGAAGCAGCGGTCCGGATCGATGACCGCGATGGTCTTCGGGGCCTTCTTGCGCGGCCCGGACATCATCTTCGTCCACATAGCCCGCGATTATAGCGGAATCAGTGGAGGATATGCCCGGTGAGCGGCGCGCCGACTTCGGGCATCGTCGCGTAGAGCGTCGCGTTGTCCTCGTAGATCATGTTGTTCGCGTTCGTCGCGAAGAAACGCGAGTTGGAGACGTCGGTCGGATCCGCGCCGGCGACCCACGCCTGTCCGGCGGCGCCGGCCGCCAGGCCGTTGCACGACGCAGGCGCGGCCGCAAACGGCGTCGCCGTCAACTGAATCGTGTAGCCCGCCTTGACGATGGTGTCCGCGGAGCCGAGATTCGCCGTGATGAACGGCTCGTGGCTCGTCGGCGGCGCCGTGCCGAGCGTCGAGAGGTTCGGCGCGTAGAAGCCGCCGCCGCAGGTCAGCGCGAACGTGAGCTCCGCGCTCCCGATGGTGCGCATCGATCCAATCGCGGACGCGGAGCCCGCGGATTGTTTGGCCATGATGAGCCGCGGCATCGCGATGCTCATGAGCAGCCCGATGACCCCGGTCACGAAAATCATGTCGATGAGCGCGAACCCGTGCGCTTTGCGAAGCACGTCTATTCTCCTGTGCCTCGCGAATTGCAGGGCTCGTGCCGTTCTCAGCATCTTTACGAAGTACTTTGTAATCAGTGGCTTACCCATCCGGTCCCCCGCGGGCGACATGACAAAAGCTGACATTAAATGTCATGGCCGCCGCAGGGCTGACAAAACTTGCCACTGATGTTTCGGTCGGACCGGCGACCGTCTGCAGGCTCGGCTAGCCGGCGCGCATGAGCCGCTCGCTCAGGCCGTCGACGAGATCGCGGTCGGTCTGTGGCAGGTCGTGAAAGAAGCAGTTGATCGCCTCGACGATGACGCGCCACTGGGCGAGACCGGTCACCGCACTCAGGGCGTTGAGGCGCGCCTTGAACTCGACGGGAACACGGATACTCAGCTGTGGGTAATCCTTGACCTTCTCCCCATCCCTGGCCCCTGCCGGCGGTCGCCCGGCGCGACGATGATCTTTCACGCGGTTTTCGGACATGGTGGGATTGCGCTGGCGCGGCACGGTTGAAATGCGCGAACTCCGCTGCGCATCGGACGCATGCCCACATTGTCGACGTTACTCGCCAGCGCGAACAACATGTCGAGGCGTCGTGCAAGGAGAGAGCCATGGCACGTACGCACGGCGCGTTTCACACCGCGCCGACGCGATAAATGATTGTGCGACGCCGACTTGCTGCGCGCGTGTTCGAACGCACCACTCAGCGTCGCGCCTTCCGACGCGGCCCGGCCGTCGCTGACTCATTTTCCTCGGAACTGGCGGCCGGCTTCCCTGGCGTTCGCGTTGCATAGCGACTGCACCGTGGCCGAGAACCCTGTCTCCGATCCCGATCGCCGGGCGGCGTCCCGCAGCGATCGCCGCAAGTACTCGCGCAGCGGACGGCGCGGGCAAGATCCGCACACCAACTGGCGACGCATCGCGTGGCTGTTCGCCGTCTACGCGATCTATCTGAGCATCCGCACGCTGCCGGAAACCATGAAGTCGCTGCCGGCGGTGGTGAAGACGCTCCCCGACACGCTGAAGAAGATGTTCCGCAGGGAGCCGACCTCGCCCGCTTAACGGCGCGAGAGATCCGGCGCGTTCTCGCCGAGCGCCGTCGCCAGATCGATCTGGTGCTCCTGCTCCTGCCGGAGGATCTCGCGAATGTCCTCCGCGATCGCGAACTCGCCGAGCGCCTCGCACTGCCGCACGCGCTCGCGGTACGCGCGGATCGTGTTGTTCTCGTTCTCCAGATCGGCGCGCAGCATTTCCTCGGCCTTCTCCGAGAGCTTCACCGCGAGCGGCGTCGCCGTCGGCATGCCGCCCAAGTAGTCGATCTGCTTCGACACGATGAGCGCATGCTGCAGTTCCTGGCCCGCGTGCTTCTCGAGCTCCTTCGCGATGCTCATGTACTGCGCGCCCTTCAGCACCTGCGAGTACACGACGTAGGCGATGATTGCCTGGTATTCCCGGGAAAGGTCCTCGTTCAGTCGATCCACGAGCTGCTGTCTGGTCACGGTCGCATCAGCCATCGTCTTCTCCGTGGTGTTATCGTAAGCGAAACGGCAGGGCGAACCACCTCGAGAGCCACACAAATGTCACGGACTTCTTTTTGCACTAACACGACGTTTATGAACCGCATGCATGCGCTCACATCGCGCGGGCTCGCGTCGGTCCTCGTCTGCGCGGCGGCCGTGTTCGTGTCCGCACAAACGGCCATCACGCCGCCGCCGAACAATTACACGCCGGAACAGGATGTCGAGCTCGGCCGCAAGGCGGCGGCCGAGGCGCGGCAGCAGCTTCCGATCATGCGCGACGATGCCGTCTCCTCGTACGTGGACGACATCGGCCATCGGCTCGTCGACGCGATTCCGCCGGAGCTGCGGCACTCGGGGTTCCGCTACTCGTTCGAGCCGGTCAACGTGCGCGAGATCAACGCGTTCGCGCTGCCCGGCGGCCCGATGTTCGTCAACCGCGGCATGCTCGAGGCGGCGCACACGGAGGGCGAGGTCGCCGGCGTCATGGCGCACGAGTTGAGCCACGTCGCGCTGCGCCACGGCACTGCGCAGGCGAGCAAGGCGACGAAGTACGAGATAGGCCAGGCGGCGGGCGCCGTGCTCGGCGCGATCATCGGCGGGGGCTGGGGGCAGGTGATCTCGCAGGGGACGCAGTTCGGCCTCGGCGCCGCGTTCCTGCGCTTCAGCCGCGAGTACGAGCAGCAGGCGGACCTCGAAGGCTCGCACATCATGGCGCGCGCCGGTTACGACCCGCGCGACATGGCCAACATGTTCCGCACGATCGAGAAGCAGGGCGGCCCCGGCGGCCCGCAGTGGCTGAGCGATCACCCGAACCCCGGCAACCGCGTCGAGTACATCACGCGCGAGGCCGAATCGCTGCGCGTCGAGAATCCGGTGCGCGACACGCGCGCGTTCCAGCAGGTTCAGGCGCACCTGAAGCAGCTGCCGCGCGCGCCGACGACGGAGGAGGCGACGCGCAACGCGGGGCGGCCGACCGGCACGGCGGGCCGCGCGCGGATACCGAGCGGCCGCGTCGAGCCGCCGGCGTCGAGCTTCCGCACCTACAACGAAGGGAATCTGTTCCGCGTCAGCGTGCCGGCGAACTGGCGCGAGCTGCAGGGCGGGACGAGCAGCGTCACCTTCGCGCCCGAAGGCGCGTACGGCAGCGGCACGAACGGCCAGAACGTCTTCACGCACGGCGTCGAGTTCGGCGTCGGCCGCAACGAGACGCACGATCTGCAGACGGCGACGCAGGAACTGCTCGACTCGCTCGCGCGCGGCAACCCGAACCTGGGGCGCGCGTCGCGATTCGAACGCGTCAACCTCGCCGATCGGCGCGGCCTGCGGACGGTGCTCACCAACCGGTCGGAGAGCGGCGGCGTCGAGAACATCCAGGTGGTGACGACGCAGCTGCGCGACGGAAACGTGTTGTACGCGATCGGCGTCGCGCCGCAGGAGGAGTTCGGCTCCTATCGCGGCGTGTTCGATCGGATCGTCGGATCGCTCGAAATCTCGGACGGAAATCGATAAGCCAGGCAGGTCGCGCGGGCCAGGCGGGTGTGTAGGTAGAACGGTTCCCGACCTCGTCAGAACCGGAGCGTGATTCCGGCGCTCGCGCGGAAGAAGTCGAGCGGCGCGTTGCTGAAGACGCCGCCGAGCGTGATGTCCTGCAGCGTCCGCACGTGCCGCACGTCGCCGCGAATGCCGAACGTGTGGCCGAAGTAGACGTTGACGCCCCCGCCGATATCCCATCCGAGCGTGTTCTGATCCGAGGCGATGCTCGATGGATCGAGCTTCGCGTGCGGCCGCACGAGCCCGAGGCCGACGAGCCCGTACGGCTGCACCGGTCCGGCGGGGATGACGACGAGCAGGTTGCTCATCAGCGTCAGCACGGCGTTGTCGGCCCCCGGCGCGCTGCCGAAGAAATCCGGCGCGTAGCCGAAGTCCTCCTCGAACCCGAACAGCCCGCCGGTCGTGCCGATCGAGAGGCCCCAGTTCTTTCGATGCTCCTCGCAGTTGCGGAGGCTGACGCAGTTCTGCGAGTCGCCGCCGAAGTTGTAGCCGACGAACCCGGAAAGAAACCCGTCGGCGCGCGCCGGCAGCGGACGCAGGACGACGAGCGACATGAGCGCGATCAGACAGATGCGTGGCTGCATCCGCTGATGGTAGCGCGAATGGCGACCGACGACGTGCAACGCAGAACCCGCGTCAGGCCCGCGATCTCCACTTCTTGACGAGATGCTCGGCCGTCCGCCACGCGAGCGCCTGCACGGTGAGCGTCGGATTGTGCGCGCCGCTCGTGCCCATCACCGACGCGCCGAGGATGCCGAGGTTCGGCGCCTCGTGCGAGAAGCCGTACCGATCGACGACGTTGGTCTCGACGTTGTCGCCCATGCGCGTGCCGCCGTAGGCGTGCGTCGACACGCCCATTGCGCCGCCGAGCGGCGCGCGCGAGATCGCGGTCGCGCCCGCCTCTCGGTACCACCGCTCCATCTTGTCCTGCATGAAGCCGGCGATCTTCCGCTCGTTCTCCTTGAACTCCGCGGTCACACGGCACACGGGGTCGCCGAGCGGATCCTTCGCCTCGGGATCGAGATCGAGATAGTTGTCCTCGTACGGCAGCGTCGTCTTCTGGATGTACGAGCTGTGCGAGCGGTCGGCGTTCTCCTTGACGAACGATTTCCACTGCGAGCCCCATGCCGGCGCGCGTCCGAACGTGTTCATGCCGGCCGCGCCAATCGGACGCCGATCCGACATCGCCCAGAGATTTCCGCCGCCGATGAAGTCGAGGCTCGCGTGATCGAAGTTGTCGTCGGCCCAGTCGTCGACGGCGACGCCCTGCGCCGGCAGGCCGTACCAGCTCTTGAGATCGAAGGGAAAAAGCGCGCTCACCGGCGCGCCCTGATGGTGGCTGAAGTAGTGGCGGCCGACCTGCTTGTGATTATTCGACAGTCCGGTCGGAAACGCCTTCGACTTCGAGAGCAGCAGCAGCCGCGTGTTCTCGTACGTGAAGCTCGCGAGCAGCACGACCTTCGCCGGCTGGAAGTACTCGACGCCGTCGGTGACGTAGTGGACGCCGGCGACGCGCGCGTCGCCGCCTGCCTCGATCGTCGTGACGTGCGCGCGCGTGACGACCTTCAGCCGTCCGGTCGCCTGCGCGCGCGGAATCGTCGTGACCGCGGTGGAGTTCTTGGCATCCACATGGCAGCCGCCGCGATTGCAGAACCCGTGGTACATGCAGCCGGACCGGTTCTGATACGGTCGCGAGTTGACGGCCGCCGGTCCGGGAAACGGATGCCACCCGAGCGATCGCGCCGCGGCCGACATCTTGTCCAGGAACTCGGTGTGGCGCAGCGGCGGCATCGGATAGCCGCGGCGCCGCGGCCCCTCGAACCGGTTGCCGCGCGGATCGATCGTGCCGCCGACGTTGCCGGCCTGCCCCGAGACGCCGATCTCGTACTCCACCTTGTCGTAGTACGGCTCGAGTTCGTCGAGGCTGAACGGCCAGTCTTCGACGGTCGATCCCTTCGGAATCCGCGACGCGCCGTACCGCCTCGTCGTCTCGCTGACAACTCTGAAGTCCCACGGGTTCAGCCGCCAGCTCTGCGCCCAGTAGTGCAGGGTGGTGCCGCCGACGGCGTTCTGCATTGGATGGATCGTCCCGCGCGGGCCGACGGGAGACGACGCGTTGGCGCGCGACGTCGGGATTTCCTGGTTCGCCTTCTGAACGCCCTGCGGCCATCCTCGGAAGTTGTTGCGCAGCTCGTCCGGCGCGAAGTCGCGCCGCGTGAGCCACGTGCCCGCCTCGAGCCCGATCACCTCGAGGCCCGCCTGCGCGAGCGGCAGCGCCGCGACGCCGCCCGCCGCGCCGAGGCCGACGATGACGACGTCGGTGTCCTTCAGCTTCGTGGCCATGGCACTGCTCCGGTCGCGCGCGCGCGCGACTTCGTGAACCCGTCGTAGTCGTACGCCGACTTGTGGTTCGGCTCGAGCTCGTTCCTCTGCAGCTTCTGCTGATCCTCGGCCGTCACCATCGTGCGCACGCCGGGATACCCGACGAGATCCCAGCCGACGAAGTTCGCGTTGCCGCCGTAGTACGGATCGCCGAACGTGCCCTGATGCGTGTGGTTCAGCACGAGCGCGAAGAACGCGGCGGAGCTGCCGGTGAACCCGGTCGCCGCGCCCTTCTCGACGTCGGTGAGCACGGCATCTTGATCGGCCGGCGCGAGCTCGGTGAACGGCTTGCCGCGCGAGGATCGCGCATAGCGGTCGAGCGCCGCGAGGCCGGATACGTACGCGGCGCGCGACGAGGCGAGCGCGCCGCCGAGCGCGCGATCGATGTAGTGGACGGCGCGCGCTTCGGTGGCGCCCGGTCCGTTCGCATCGGTCGGAATCAGCCGCGCGACGATCGCGTCGAGGAGGTCGGCCTCCGCGGCGGTCAGCGTCTCGAGCGCCTCGCGCGCGAACGCCGCGTGCTCGTGTAGCTCGTGTAGCGGGACCCTTTCAGGGTCGCCGGGATCGTCTCGAGCGTCGCCGCCGTCACCCTCGACAGCTTCACGACGAAACGGCCGCGCGCGCCGCCGCCGAGCAGCGTCGCAAACGCATCGGGCAGATCCTCGAGCGCGATTTCGCGCGCGATCTGGCGCAGCCCGGCCGGCCGCAGATCGCTCGCGAGCCGCTGCCACACCTGGCGGCGCGTCGCCTGCGGACACATCACCGAATCGATCCCGAGCAGCTTGACGCCGCGCAGGATGAACGGCATCACCGTCGTGTGCAGCTCCGTGCCGCCGGTGAGCCCCGTGCTCGCGATTGCGCCGTTGTAATTCATCGTCCGCGTGAGCCACGCGAGCGTCTCGCCGCCGACGGCGTCGACGGCGCCGGCCCACGTCGCTTTCTCGAGCGGCCGCGTGCCCATCTGCAGGCCGTTTCGCGAGAGGATCTCCTTCGCGCCGATCGAGCGGAGGAAGTCGTGCTCGCCGTCCTTGCCGGTAAAGGCCGTCACGGCGTAACCGAGGCCCGCGAGCATCTGGATCGCAAGCGTGCCGACGCCGCCCGTCGCGCCGGTGACGACCACCGGTCCGGCCGACGGCGTCAGCCCGTTCCGCTCCAGGCCGACGACGGCCAACGCGGCGGTGAAGCCGGCCGTTCCGATCGCCATCACGTCGAAGAGCGAGAGATCGTCGGGAACGGGCACGGCCCAGTCCGCGGGCACGCGCACGAGGCCGGCGTAGCCGCCGTCGTGCGCGACGCCGAGATCGAAGCCGGTGACGAGGACGCCGTCGCCTTCGCGAAACCGCCGATCCGCCGTTGCCGCAACGGTGCCCGCGACGTCGACGCCGGCCACGAGCGGAAACCGGCGGATGATCTTGCCGGCGCCGGTCGCGGCGAGCGCGTCCTTGTAGTTGACGCTCGAGTACGCGGCGCGGATGACGACGTCGCCGGCGCTCAGATCGTCGAGCGTCATCGAGACGACGCGCCCCTGCACGCGGCCGCCGTCGTCGAACACGCGGAAGGCGCGGAAGGTGTCCACCTATTTCTTCCGCCGCGTCTTCTCCGCCTCGAAGAGCGCCGCGATCTCCTCGTGGCCGCGCGTCGCCGCGTACATCCACGCCGTCCGTTCGAGCTTGTCAGCGACGTCCATGTCGGCGCCGTGCTGGAGCAGCACGCGGGCGACGTCGGTGAAGCCGGCGGCGGTCGCCTTGATCAACGGCGTCCACCCGTCGTTGTCCGTCACGTTGATGTTCGCGCCCCGATCCAGCAGCAGCACGACGACGTCGGGGCAGTTCTCGGCGGCGGCCGCCAGGAGCGGCGGCGGGCCGCCGCGAGCGCCGTTGGCGTCGAGCCCTGCGGTGAGCAGCAGGCGCACGGTCGGCGCGGAACAGCCGCTGGCCGCGAGAACGAGATCGGCGGGCTTCGGTTTTGCGCCGCGTTTCTGCAGCAGATCGACGGCCTCGGTGGAACCCGCCGCCGCGGCGTAGGTGAGCGCGACGCCGCCGCCGACGTCCGCGACGCCCACGTCGGCGCCCGCGTCGACGAGCGCGCGCACGACCGCGGCGTCGCCGTTCGACGCCGCCGCCATCAACGCGGTGCGGCTCTGGTTGTCGCGCGCGTTCACGTCCGCGCGGCCCGCGATCAGCGCTCGCACCGGATCGAGATACCCGCCGAACGCGCCGACCATGAGCGCCGTCATGCCGCCGAGATTCCGCGCGTCGACGTTCGCGCCGCTCGCGAGCAGCAGGCTGACGGCGTCGCCTCGATTCGCCGACGCCGCACGCATCAGCGCCGTCGTCTTGTCCTCGGCTACGGCGTTGACGTCGGCCTTCGCGGCGATGAGCAGCTGCGCGATCCCGATGTGTCCCTGCGACGCCGCGATCATGAGGGGCGTCATGCCGGTGTCGTCGGGCGCGTTGACGTCGGCGCCGGCGGCGATCAGGCTGCGCGCGGCGTCGGCCTGCCCGTAGAGCGCCGCGTCGGCGAGCGACGATGGCTGAGCGGCGAGCGGTGCACGCGACGAGCCGCGACGCAGATCCCGTTCTGCGTGCTCTGCGTCAATCGTCGCAACGAGCGCGGCCGCGACGACGAGCGCGCGAAGCGCGGCGGAGGGCACGGTGGCGCAAGACGATAGCATATGGTAGCGTGTCGAGGTTTCACATTCGCGGATGAACGTCGACCACCGCTTCACGCAGACGCAGAAACGGTACGCCGCCGACGACCTCGAGACGATGAGCGAGGCGCGGAACTATCAGGCGCACGTGTTCAATCTCGTGCGGCCGCATGTCGGCGCGCATGTGCTCGAGGTCGGCTGCGGGATCGGGACGATGACGCGTCAGCTGCTCGACCACGCGAAGCGAGTCGTCTGCATCGAGCCGAACCTGAACTGCGCGACGCGCGCGCACGAGGCGCTCGCCGCGAGCGATCGCGTCTCGATTCGCGTGTGCCACCTCGAGGAGTGCAACCGCGTCGAACTGCAGGAGCAGCGCTTCGACACCATCGTCTGCGTGAACGTGCTCGAGCACATCGAGGACGACGTGCGCGCGCTCGCGCTCTTCCGCGACATCGTCGCCGGCACGGGCGGACGCGTGCTCGTGTTCGTCCCGGCGGTCCAGCGTCTGTACGGGCCGCATGACGCGGCGCTCGGGCACCACCGCCGCTACTCGAAGCGCGCGCTCGGCGCCGCGTTCACCGCCGCGGGACTCGACGTGGAGTCGATCCGCTACACGAACCCGCTCGGCCTGCTCGGCTGGATGTACAACCTGTACATCAGCCGCCACACCGAGCACACCACCGGCCAGGTGCGCCTCTTCGATCGCTTCGTCGCGCCGTGGGCGCTGCCGCTCGAGCGGCTCATCACCCCCCCGATCGGCCTGTCGCTGTTCGCCGTGGGACGCGCCCGCGCTCACGCATGACGCCTGCGGACTCCGCGCGCCGGCCATCGGCGCACGTCCTGGCGCGCGATTCGCTGCTCTCGGTCGTGATGCCCGTCTACAACGAGCGCGACACGGTGGAGGAAATCATCCGCCGCGTCGTCGCGCTGCCGATGCGCATCGAGCTGATCGTCGTCGACGACGTGTCGACCGACGGCACCAGCGAGATCCTCGATCGGCTGCAGACGGAGCTGCGGTTCACGCTGCTGAAGCAGCCGCGCAACGCGGGCAAGGGCGCAGCGCTCAGGCGCGGGTTCGCCGCGGTCACCGGCGATCTGATCGTCGTGCAGGACGCGGATCTCGAGTACCACCCCGAGGAATATCCGCTGATGACGAACCTGATCGTGTCGGGCCGCGCCGACGTCGTCTACGGCTCGCGCTTTCTCGGCACGCACCGCGTCTTCCTGCTCACGCACTACCTCGGGAACCGGCTGCTCACCTTCATCACCAACGTCCTCTACAACACGATGCTGACCGACATGGAGACGTGCTACAAGGTGATGCGCGCCGACGTGCTGCGATCGATCGAGCTGAAGTCGAACGGCTTCGGCATCGAGCCGGAGATCACCGCGAAAGTCTTCAAGCGGCGGTACAAGGTCTACGAGGTGCCGATCAGCTACGACGGGCGCGGCTACGACGAAGGCAAGAAGATCACCTGGCGCGACGGCGTCGTCGCGTTGTGGGTGCTGGTGAAGTACCGCTTCACGGAGTGATAGCGAGCGATGAGACGCGTTTTCATCAGCGCGCCGTCGCCGGACGCCGCGCGAGAATAGCCTCCATCTCGTCCATCACGCGGTCCATCGTCTTGATCGTGAGGTCGAGCGGCTCGTCGGTCGTCATGTCGACGCCGGCGTCCCGCAGCAGATCGATCGGGTACTTCGAGCCGCCGGCGCTGAGGAATCGCAGGTAGCGCTCCTTCGCGCTCTGGTCGCCCGCCTTCACCTTTGCCGCCAGCGCCTCGGACGCCATGAACGACGTCGCGTACTGGAAGACGTAGAAGTCGCGGTAGAAGTGCGGCACGAAGCTCCATTCGTGCGCGATGTAGTCGTCCACGCGGCAGACGCCCTGCGCGTCGCCGTAGTACTTCTTCGTGATGTCGAGATACAGCCTGGCCAGCGCGTCGCCGGTGATCGGCTGCCCCTTCGCAGCCATCTCGTGCATCCGCAACTCGAACTCGGCGAACTGCGTCTGGCGGAACATCGTCCCCTTGATGTTCTCGAGGTAGTTGCCGAGCAGCGCGAGCCGCGTGTCGTCGTCCTTGATCTTCTTGAGCACGGAGTCGATGAGCAGCGACTCATTGAACGTCGATGCGACCTCGGCGACGAAGATCGGGTAGCCCGCGAGCGGGTACGGCTGCGCCTTGTTCGAGAAGTAGCTCTGCATCGTGTGCCCGAGCTCGTGCGCGAGCGTGCTCACATCGGCGTACTTGCCCATGAAGTTGATGAGCATGTACGGATGGACGTCGTACGCGCCGCCGTTCGAATAGGCGCCCGAGCGCTTGCCCTCGCTCGGCAGCAGATCGATCCAGCGCTCCTTGAACGCGCGCTGAATCGTCGCGCGGTACTCGGGCCCGAGCGGCGCCACGGCGTCGAGCACGATCTGCTGCGCCTCCTCGGGCGTGTAATCGAGCTTCACCGATCCGACGAGCGGCGCGTAGAGATCGTAGTAGTGCAGCTCCGGCAGGCCGAGAATCCGCTTCCGCAGCTTCAGGTACCGGTGGAACGCCGGCAGATTGCGGTTCACGCCGTCGACGAGCCGCGTATAGACGGAGACCGGAATGTTCGCGCCGTCGAGCGACGCCTCGAGCGCCGTCGCGTAGCGCCGCGTCTTCGCGAAGAACAGCACCTTCTGCACTTCCCCGTTCATCGTGGTGCCGAAGGTCCGGCGGAAGCCGCCGAGCGCGGTGAAGAACGCCGACATCACCTTCTCGCGATCGCCGCGATTGGGCAGCGCGCGCAGATCGTTGAATGCCGCCTGATCGAGCTTCACCGTGCGTCCGTCGCTCAGCGTGATCGACGGATATGGAAAATCGGCGTTCGCCAGGATGCCGAAGGCATTCGCGGCGGTGGACGCCATCGGCCCTGCATCGGCGAGCAGGCGCTCGTCGGCGGCACTGAGCGTGTGCGTCGCGCGCCGCGCGACGTCCTCGAGGTAGAAGCGGTACACCTTCAGGCGCGGCTCGGTGGCGGCCAGCCGATCGAGCGTCGTCTTCCCCGCGCCGAGCAGCTCCGGCTCGATGAACGCCGACTCCGCGCCGAACGCCGACGCGAGCTGCGTCATCTCCTGCCGCATCCCCTGGCGCTGGCTGTCGCGCGTGTCCTCGTCGGCGAGCATGCTCGCGTACGCGTAGAGCCGCGAGAGCTCCTTGTCGAGCGCCGACTGGCGATCGAGCGCGTCGGCGAGCGTCGACGCCGACGACGCGAGCTTGCCCTCGAACCGCTTCAGCGAAGAGAGCTCGGCGGCGAGCTTGTCCTTCGCGGCGCGCCACGCCGCGTCGCTCGAGTAGATCTCGGCGAGATTCCACGTGTACTGCTCGGGAATTTTCGCGCGGTCGCGCTCCTGCGCGAGCGCGGCCGCCGAACAGACGGCAGCGAGGACGACGATGAGCGTCCGTTTCATCGGGCCATTCTATCCGAGGCATTCGATATGCAATGGAAGCACGCATGGGGCCCCGGGTACAGATCGATCGGCGAAAACATGAGGTCGACATCATCGAGCACGTCCTCGAAGGAGGCGTTCATACCGAAGTGACTCCTGATGCGCTCGACCGCGTCGCCTCGCTCGACGTCGACAGATTCCCGTGGCCGCTGGGAATCGTCGCGTCCGCCGTTCAGGTGCACGTCGTGGCCGAGCGCGACGACTCTACGGAATGGTCAGATCGGCCACGACCGGCAGATGGTCGGAGGCGCTGAGCGCATCCGGATCGCGGACGACCTCGATGCCGGCAACGCGATCGCGAAATGCCGACGGCACGAACACGTAGTCGAGCCGAACGTGAGGATCCCATGCCGGCATCGTGAAGCCCGCATCACCGGGATGGGACGCGCGGAACGCATCGACGTATCCCGCATCCGCGACCGTTTGAATCGTCCGCCATTTGATTCGGCCTCCGCTGAGCCACACGAATGGCCGCAACCGCGCCGGCAGCCGCCGGACGTCGAGATCCTCTCCCGGCGCCAGCGTGTTGAAGTCGCCGGCGAGCACGTGAAAGCCGTCCTGGTGCACGGCAATCGCGTTCAGCAGCGCGCGCAGCTCGACGAGCCGCCGCCGCTCGGTCCACGCCGCGTGCACCGCGCTCAAGTGCACGCCGAAGATCCGAATCGGCACGTCCTGCGGCACGACGTCGACGAACGCATGGCGCGAGAAGCGCGGGCGGTGCCAGTGCGCGTGGACGACGGGTCCGCGGCTCAGGAACCCGAGCGACTGCCGCGCGAACGATCGCGCCTCGCGCATCCCCGTCCGCGCCGCCAGCGCCTCGACGACGTCCGGCCGCGTCGCCTCCTGCAGCACGACGACGTCGGGCCGGCACGCGTTGACGACGCGCGCGATCGCGTCGACGCGGCCGGCGCCGCCGCGCCAGATGTTGTAGGTGAGCAGCCGGAACGTCATGGATGCGCGCCGCCGGTCACCGAGATGCCGGGCGGCTTCTCGAACAACGTGAGGTACGGCTGCCCGAGGAGATCGCCGCGAAACAGGATCACGATGTCGCGCGACGCCTGGATGTTCACCGGCCGCCGCACGATCGCCATCAGCGCGTGGCGCAGCGGCACGAGATCGGGCGCGATGTCCGGATCGTCGTCGCTCAACGGCCGCGAGTGCACGCCCGGAATGAAGAAGCCGGTCGGCTTGAAGAACAGCAGCGCGTCCGCGCCGACGAGCGTGAGATCCAGATCGCTCGTGCCGGAACCGTCGCTGTCGAACGGCGCACCGTCGTTCCAGCGGCAGCCGGTGACGGCGCTGCCGCGCAGAATCGCGGTCGTGCCGTCGGGCACGACGTCGTAGACGGCGCGGCAGAAGGCGTCGAAGC
>QHWK01000432.1:5788-6925 GCA_003223775.1 Acidobacteriota bacterium | reverse complement strand
AGCGCACCGCCGCCGCCGACCGAGATCGCGGTGCCGGGAATCATGATGCCGATCGCCTGGATGTTGCGTCCGGTCGGAATCGAGTCGAGCACGTCGCGCGTCATCACCGTGCGCGTCGTGATGTTCTGGACGTCGACGACCGGCGATTCGGCCGAGACGGTGATCGTCTCCTCGAGCGCGCCGACCTTCATGTCGGCGTTGATCGTCGCGGTGAAGTCGGATGTGAGCTCGATGCCGTCGCGCTTCACGACGCTGAAGCCGGGCAGCGTGAAGGTGACGGTGTAGGTGCCGGGGCGCAGCGCTTCGATCTTGTACTGTCCGTTGCCGTCGGTGACGGCCGAGCGGACTCGCTCGATGAGCGCCGGGCTCGCGGCCTCGACGGTGGCGCCTGGAAGTACGGCGCCGGACGTGTCCTTGACGGTGCCGGCGACCGCGCTGGTCTGCGCGAACGCCGCGACCGGCAGCATCAGGAGTGCTGCGCCCAACACGATGCGTGCAAACGTGCGCATGCCTAACTTCCTCCTAAAATTTCACAACGATCACGTTCGAAAAAAACGGGTCTGTCGCCATTGTGCAGCACTCGTGCCGCGTGAACGCGCGCATTGTCAGGGGTTCTGCCCCAGCAGAATTCGTTCACTCCAAAACTTCGTAGGTGTGAGGAAGGAAACGTAAACAGATGAGCCGCGCGCCGCGCGATTCGCGCTTGCGCGCAATCGTGTGCGGACGGATGACTCTTGCGCGTGTTGAAGTAATTGACCGACGCTTCAGCGATCTCGACAGCGAGTGCTCAGGAGATCCCGCCGAGGCAGAGGTACTTGATCTCGAGAAATTCCTCGAGCCCGTATTTCGATCCCTCGCGGCCGAGCCCCGATTCCTTTACGCCGCCAAACGGCGCGACTTCGGTCGAGATGAGGCCGGTGTTGATCCCGATGATGCCGTACTCGAGCGCTTCGGCGACGCGCCAGATGCGCGCGATGTCGCGGCCGTAGAAGTACGCGGCGAGGCCGAACTCGGTGTCGTTGGCGAGCGCGATGGCCTCCGCCTCGTCGCGGAAGCGGAAGAGCGGCGCCACCGGCCCGAAGGTTTCCTCGCGCGCGACGGCCATCGCGGGCGTCACGCCGGTGAGAATTGTCGGCT
>QHWK01000432.1:0-5750 GCA_003223775.1 Acidobacteriota bacterium | reverse complement strand
CCTGCGTCGCGCCGCTCTCGGTGCCGCGGCCCGGCGTGAGCTTCTTCACGGCGCCGGCAAGCTTTGTCGCGAACGCGTCGTAGACCGAATCCTGGACGAGGAGGCGGTTCGCGCAGACGCAGGTCTGCCCCGTGTTGCGGTACTTCGACAGGATCGCGCCCTCGACCGCCGCATCGAGGTCCGCATCGTCGAAGACGATGAACGGCGCGTTGCCGCCGAGCTCGAGCGACAGCTTCTTCACCGTCGACGCGCACTGCGCCATCAGCAGCTTGCCCGTCCCGGTCGATCCGGTGAACGAGAGTTTGCGGACGACGGGGTTGCTCGTGAGCTCGGCGCCGATGTCGGTCGCCGAACCGGTGACGACGTTGAAGACGCCCCTGGGCACGCCCGCGCGCTCGGCGAGCTCGGCGAGCGCGAGCGCGGAGAACGGCGTCTGCGACGCCGGCTTGAGCACGACGGTGCATCCGGCGGCAATCGCCGGGCCCGCCTTGCGCGTGATCATCGCGAGTGGAAAATTCCACGGCGTGATGCAGGCAACGACGCCGATCGGCTCTTTCGTGACGACGATCCGCTTGTCGGGTTGATGGCCGGGGATCGTGTCGCCGTACACGCGCTTGGCTTCTTCGCCGAACCACTCGAGGAACGACGCGGCGTAGGCCACCTCGCCGCGCGATTCGGCGAGCGGCTTGCCCTGCTCGGTCGTCATCAGGAGCGCGAGGTCCGCCTGGTTCGCCATCATCAGATCGAACCAGCGCCGCATGATCGCTGCGCGCTCCTTGCCGGTTTTCTT
The DNA here is from genome assembly GCA_003223775.1 of Acidobacteriota bacterium. GTDB lineage: Bacteria > Acidobacteriota > Vicinamibacteria > Vicinamibacterales > CAVVIG01 > QHWK01. The sequence goes on along the minus strand of QHWK01000432.1, from coordinate 4,960 downwards.
TCTCCAGGCGGGAAAGGCGCGGGCGGCGGCCTCGATCGCGGTCCGCGTCTCGGCGCCTCCGAGCTTCGGCACCGAGCCGATGATCTCGCCGGTCGCGGGATTGTCCACCTCGATCGCCGCGCCGGACGCGGAAGTCCACGCGCCGTCGATATAGCACGCCTGCCGGAAGAGCGTCTGATCGGCGAGGGGAACGCCCGTGATTGTCTTCGTGGCCATCCCGCGATTCTAGCGCAGCGCCGACGACGAGGAGCAACCACAGAGCTCACAGAGATCGCAGAGAATGAGGCGCGCGACGGCCTTCGCCGGCCGCGTCGCGCGCCGCCGTCTCTTGCGTCGTTCTTCGTGTCTCGGCGTCTTCTATGTGTCGGGCTGTTGTCAAGCTCCCCTCGAGTCTCTCTTCTTCACGATAGGTAAATTGCTCGAGCGTGGTCGCCGCCGAGCAGGCCGCCCACTCCCAGCAGCGGCCCGCGCAGGCGCGGCCTGCACTGCACCGCGATGCGCCAGCGTACGATCCACGCTCGCCGTCATCACGCGGGTCCGGATGTGAGTCGTGGGTCCATGACCCAGCCGTCGTCTTCTATCCGGGCACGCACGATCCTCGTGCGGCCCCCAGAGACTGTTCAGTCTCGATTCGGACACGTAAGCTGCGGTACCTTCTCTGTGGCGGTCGCGAAGCGACCCTACGCAAACCGTACGCGCAGCGCGCGTGCGACGCGGCGCCTCGCACGGCGCGGCTACGCGACTTTCAGGATCGCCCCCTCGGGGACCACGCCACTCGTGACATACCGCCAGAGGGCGATCACCAGTTTGCGCGCCAGCGCGACAATCCCAATCCGCCGGGCGCGTTTGCCTTTGCCAAAGTTCGCCTGATACCACTGGGCGAGGGCGCTGTGCCGTTGCCACCGCACCCAATTCCAGGCAAGCTGAATGCTGATCGCCTGGAGTCGCGCATTGCCCGCACGACTGATCCCTTGTTCTCGCGCGGTCTCGCCGCTGTCGTACGGCGTCGGCGCAAATCCCAGCAGGCCGCCAATCTGGCGCCGATTTCGAAACGCCCGCCACACGAGCCCCTCGTCGAGCAGCACCGAGGCGCTCGTCGTGGCCACGCCTTTGAGCTGGACCAGCTGGCGCACCGCGCTCGTCGGCGCGGCCGTCGTCACCGCCGCGCGTTGTTGCGTATCGAGCTGGGCGATCTGCGCCTCGAGCGCCTGCAGCCGTACCTCGGCGCGCGCCAGGCGCGCTTGCAGTTCGGCCGGCAATGCTGCGCCCGCCCAATCGCGCACGGTTGTCCACCACGTCCCCCGCCGGCGCGACGGCAGACCGGCGCCCCACGTCGCCAGCCAGCCGCGCATCTGATTCACGAGCCGCGTCTGATCCTGCGTCAGCGCCGTCCGCTCGCGACTGACTTGGCGCGCCGCTTCCGCCGCCACCGTCGGGACCCGCACCTCGCTCCACACGCGTTTCTCCCCGTAACAGACCCGCACCAACATCATCACCAGCTTGAGCGCGTCGAGCCGATCCGTCTTCGCGCGCCGCGCGCGCCGATTGACTTCGATACTCGCCGAATCGATCACGCGCTTCTGAATGCCCCGTTGCACCAATGCCCGATGAATCCAGAATCCATCGCGACCGGCTTCATAACAGCTCACCACTGGGCCCGCGGGGGCTAGGCCGAACCGGCCGCGCCCCTCGGCGATGGCTCGCGCGATGCCCGCCCAATCTCCGCTCGCCACGGTCCGCAGCCACGGCTGGACGCCGAACCCTGACGTCATCGCGACCTTCCATTCCTGCTTGCCCAACTCGAACGCTACGTACAAGGTCGACTCGCTTACAGTACCGGGCAGAGTGCGGGTCACAGTCATCACAGCCTCCTCTCGGATGTCAGTCCGCTAGGAGCTTAACGTCTGCGGCCCGCGCTCATAGTCTCTCTGTGGTTAACCTTCGTCGCTGTCAGGCCGTCCGCTTCGAATACTGGCGGACGGCCAGCGTCAGCGTGACGACGGCGAAGACGACGAGCGTCGCGAGCGGCTGGGCGATGTCGCGGACGCCGGCGCCCTTCACGAGCACCGCGCGCGAGATCGTCACGAAGTGCCGCACCGGGTTCACCAGCGAGACCGTCTGCACCCACGGCGCCATGCTGTCGATCGGCGTGAAGAGGCCGCTCATCAGGAGGTAGACGTTCATCACGAAGAACGTGACGAACATCGCCTGCTGCTGCGTCTCGACGATCGTCGAGATCCACAGCCCGATCGCGAGCGCGACGACAAGGTAGATCGCCGCGGCGCCGAAGAGCAGCAGCAGGCTGCCGCGCACCGGCACGCCGAACACGACGACGCCGACGAGCAGCCCGATCGCGAGATCGATCAGGCCGAGCGTCCAGAACGGCAGCAGCTTGGCGGCGATGAACTGCCCGCGCGTGATCGGCGTGACGTTCAGCTGCTCGAGCGTGCCCAGCTCCTTCTCGCGCGCGATGTTCTGCGCCGTCAGCAGCGTCCCGATGAGCGTCACGAGCGCCACCAGGATGCCAGGCACCATGTAGTGCGTGTAGTTGAGCGACGGGTTGTACCAGCTGCGCATGCGAAGATCGATGCGTGGCGCGCCGCCGCGAACAGCTGTCAGCTCCGCCGCGTACGCCGACACGATGCTGGCCGCGTACGACTGGACGATCCCCGCGGCCGATCCCTTCTCGGCGTTGACCGACAGCTGCAGCGGCGCCGCGCCGGTCCCGACGAGCATCGCTTCGAAATCGTGGGGAATCGTCAGCGCCATCGTCACGTCGCCGGCGAGCAGCGCCTCGTCGGCCAGGTTCGCCGACGCCGATCGGCCGGCGATCCGGAAGTGCCCCGACGACGCGAACCGCTCGATCAGCCGCCTCGACGCCGTCGACAGATCGAGATCGACGACATAGGTGGGCGTGTCGCGGATCTGAAACGTCGCAGCGTTCGAGAGGACGAGCAGCTGCAGGATCGGCACGATGAGCACCTGCGCGAGCGTTGCGCGGTCGCGCACGACGTGCAGCACCTCGGCGCGCGCGAGAAACAGGATGCGGCGCACCGCTTCAGGCCTCCAGCCGCTCGTGGAACGCGCGCGTGCTCGCGACGAGCAGCGCCACGGCCATCACGAGCAGAATCAGCGTCGCCGGCCAGAGATACGCGAGGCCGGTGCCCTTCAGCATCACGCTGCGCGCGACGAGCACGAACCAGCGCGCCGGCACCACCGCCGACACGGCGCGCAGCGGCGCCGGCATGCTCTCGATCGGGAAGATGAAGCCGGAGAGCAGCATCGTCGGCAGCATCGTGCCGACGAGCGCGCCGAGCATCGCGACGCGCTGCGACGAGGTCCGCGCCGAGATCAGGATCCCGAGCGACAGCGACACCAGGATGAAGAGCACGCCTTCGGCGAGGAGCAGCGTCGCGCTGCCGCGCAGCGGCACGCCGAAGACGAGCCGCGCTTCCACGATCACGCCGACGACGCTCGCGAAGCCGACGACGACGTACGGCGCGACTTTGCCGGCGATGATCTGCCACGGCCGGAGCGGCGACACGAGGAGCGCCTCGAGCGTGCCGGTCTCCTTCTCGCGGGTGAGGGAGATCGCCGTCATCAGCGACGACACGATCGTCAGCACGAAGGCCATCAGGCCGGGGACGAACAGGTTCGAGCTGCGGCGCGTCGGGTTGAAGCGCATGCGCACGGCCGGTGTGATGCGCACCGCGCGTGCATGCGCCGCCTGTTCCTGCTCGAACGCCTGGACGACGGCCGACGCGTACGCCTGCACGATGCTGCCCGTGTTCGGCTCCGTCGCGTCGGCGACGATCAGCAGGCTCGCGGGCACGCCGCGGCCCGCGTGCTCCGCGAAGTCGGGCTCGAAGACGATCGCGCCCTGCGCTTCGCCCCGGCGAAACAGCGGCTCGATCGCGTCCATCGTCGGGCTCACCTTCACGATCTCGAAGACGCCGGCCGCGTCGAGCCGCGCGCGCAGCGCCAGCGTCATCGTGTCGGGAGAGGGATCGACCACGGCAATCCGCACGCGATCGACGTCCGTGCGAATCGCGTAACCGAAGAGGATCACCTGCAGCACCGGCAGCGCGACGATCACCACGAGCGTCCGGCGATCGCGCAGGATGTGGTAGACCTCCTTGCGGATCAGGCCGGCGAGCGCCGTCACGGCGTGGGCCTCGCGAGGCGGACGAAGAGATCGTCGATCGACGGCGTCTGAAACCGCTGCTTCAGTTCGGCGGGCGCGCCGAGCGCCGCGATCCGTCCCGCGACCATGATCGAAATCCGGTCGCAGTACTCGGCCTCGTCCATGTAATGCGTCGTCACGAGCACCGTCGTGCCGGCCGCGGCCGCCTCGTAGATCAGCTCCCAGAACTGCCGGCGCGTGATCGGATCGACGCCGCTCGTCGGCTCGTCGAGAAAGACGACGCGCGGCTCGTGCAGCAGCGCCACGGAGAACGCGAGCTTCTGCCGCCACCCGAGCGGAATCGCGCGCACCAGCGCGTCGGCGGCGTGCTCGAGGCCGAGGCGTCCGAGCATCCGCGACGTCCGATCGCGGATGTCGCGATCGCTGAGATCGTAGATGCCGCCGTACAGGCGGATGTTCTCGCGGACGGTGAGATCCTCGTACAGCGAGAAGCGCTGGCTCATGTAGCCGATGCTGCGCTTGATCTGCTCGCTCTGCGTGTAGACATCGAAGCCGGCCACGCGCACGGTGCCCGCCGTCGGCGAGAGGAGGCCGATCAGCATGCGCATCGCGGTGGTCTTGCCCGCGCCGTTGGCGCCGAGGAAGCCGAACACCTCGCCGCGCTTGACCTCGAACGTCACGCGATCCACGGCCGTGAAGCTGCCGAACCGCCGCGTGAGGTCGTGGGCGTCGATCGGCGCGTCGGCAGCCGCGCCGCTCATGCCGCCTCGGCGCCTTCGGCCTCGCCCATCCGGGCCATGAATACGTCCTCGACGG
>QHWK01000431.1:805-6504 GCA_003223775.1 Acidobacteriota bacterium | reverse complement strand
CGAGACGCTCGCGACGTCGCGCCACGATCAGCCGCTCGCGAACGGCACGACCGTCGCGGCCCGCGGGACCGCGGCCACGCGCGAGCTGGTCACGACGGACGCCAATGCCGCGCACGCGTCGGCGACGAGCGTCACCGCGCGCGTGGCGTTCAGCGACGCGACCGACGCGCCGTCCTCGGCGACCGCGTCAACCGACGTCCCGGCGCCGAGCGACGCCGCCGCGGCGCTCTTCACGCTGACGGGCAAGATCACCGATCAATCGAGCGGTGGCGGAATCGCCGGCGCGCGCGTCGAGGCGCTGAACGGCGTCAACGCCGGCAAGGCGACGACAACAGATGCGACGGGCGCGTACATGTTGACGAGTCTGACGGAGGACGGCTTCCGGATGCGCGCGTCGGCGAACGGCTTCGACGCGGGCGAGCAGAACGTCACCGTGCCGGGGATCTCGCGCGCCGATATGGCGCTGCGCCGCACCGCCGCGGCGCCGCCGCCGGGTCCGTGCGCCTACACCGCGACGCCGACGGCGATCCTCGGCGTCCCCTTCACCGGCGGCCAAGGGACGATCACCCTCACGCAAACGGTGGGCACGTGCGGATGGCAGGCGACGAGCGACGCGACGTGGCTCATGCTCTCGCCGGGCGCCGGCAGCGGCAGCGGGACGCTGTCGTTCACCGCCGCCCCGAACGGCTCGTTCAATGGCCGCACCGCGACGGTCACGATCACGTGGGCCGGCGGCCGCGCGCAGGTCACCGTGATTCAGGGCACGCCGCCGGACTTCTGCCAGATGGAGCTTGTCGATCCCAACGGGCAGAGCACGATCTCCATCGCCGCCGGCGGCAGCAGCGGCACCATTGCGGCGTTCGTCAGGATGGCCTTCGGCGTCAACCCGGCGATGTGCGGCATCTTTTCGATCACGTCGAGGACGGCGTCGCCCGGCATCTCGATCGGCAGCGTGCCGCCCGGTACCAGCCTCGGCGTGCCGTTCACCGTCTCGCCGAACACGACCGGCGCGCCGCGCTCGCTGTCGGTCCAGGCGACGGTGCAGTTCTCGGGCATTATGAGCGGCACGCTGACGCCGCGGCTCGTCGTGAATCAGTCGCCGTAGAGAAGTCCCCGCCTTCGCGAGCCTTTGCCGTCTCCGCGGCCTCTGCTATCTTTGCGTTCTTGATCGCCACCGCCGCGACGACACGCCCCGCATTCGTCACGAGCCGCGCGCAGCGGCCGCTGCTGGCGCCCGCGCAAGTGATCGCGAGCGCCGACACGCGGCTGGAGTACCGCATCGAGCGCCTGCTCGGCGAGGGCGGCTTCGGCCAGGTCTTTCTGGCCGCGCGCCTCGGCCGCTCGTCGGTCGTTCCCGAGACGGTCTGCATCAAGGTGAGCGGCCACATCGACGGCTGGCTGCGCGAGGCGTACTTCGGCCTGCTGCTCGACGGCCATCCGCGCGCGATTCGCGTCTTCGATCGCTTCCCCCTGATGCGCGGCGGCCAGGCGCTCTACTGCCTCGCGCTCGAGTACGCGCGCCACGGCGATCTCGACGCCTTCCTCGCGCGCTCGAGCAAGCGCTGGAGCGAGACGACGGTGCGCCGCGAGATCGCGGGCGTTCTCGAGGTGCTCGCGAAGCTGCACCGCGGCCACGCGCTGCACCGCGATCTCACGCCGATGAACGTCTTCGTCTGCGACGGCTATTGCCTCAAGCTCGGCGACTTCGGGATCGTGCGCCAGCAGAGCGACCGGCGCGGCATCACCGCGCGGACGATGAACGCGCTGACGGCGCCGAGCGACATCCTCGCGCACGCCGTGCCGAAATGGCAGGCGCGGGACGACGTGTATCAGGTGGGCCAACTGCTCGGCATGCTGGTTCGCGGCGACGCGCGCACCCGCATCCGCGCGCACGACGTCCGCCGTCTGGCGTGCAGCGATCACCTGAAGGAGATCGTGCACCGCTGCATCGGCGAGCGGCGCAAGCGCTACGAGAGCGCCGACGACATGATCGCCGCGCTGCGCACGCCGCCGCAGTCGTTGAAGGCGGGCGTGCTGCGCACGCTCGAGGGCGTGCACCTCGCGTTCACGGGCATCCTCAGCAAGCGGCGCCGCGAGGCGATCCGCGCCGCGCGGCGCGCGGGCGCGATCGTTCACCACGCGCCGTCAACGCTGACCTCGGTCGTGGTGCGCGGACGGCCCAATCCGCTCCAGGCGGCGGGGCGCGACGGCGGCATCAAGCTGATGGAGATCAAGCGGCTGCGCGGGAAGGGCCACCGGATCACGTTGCTGAACGAAGCGCAGTTCTGGCGCCTTGCGGGCGATGGGGCTCGAACGCGATCTCCGAGACGCCGGAGCGCATCTCGCTCGTGAGCACGCGGCCGTAGCGCGCGAGCAGCCGGCGCATCGGCCCGTTGTCGGCGGCGATGCTCGCCAGGAAGCGATGGAAGCCGCGGGCCTCGGCGGCGGCGAGCAGCGTCGCGACGAGCGCGTCGCCGACGCCGCGCCCCTGCCAGTCGTCCTGCACGACGACCGCGACTTCCGCCGCCGCCGCGTCCACCGCGCTGAAGCTCGCCAGGCCGATCACCGCGCCGCCCGGAAGCGCCTCTTCGGCCACGATCGCGACGCTGCGGCGATGATCGACGCAGGCGAGCGCGCGAAGCACGGAGTCGGGCAGGGCCGGCATCGGCGACAGGAACCGCAGGTAGCGGCTGCGATCGCTCAGCCTGCAGTGCAGCGCGCGAATCGGCTCGGCCTCGCACGTGTGCAGCGCGCGGATGCGCACGCGCCGCCCGCCGGCGAGCGTCAGCTGTGATTCCAGCTCCGCCGGATACCCGTCCTCGTCGTGCTTCGTTGCAGCCACGCTCGGTAGGACGCCCGTACGGACTGCGCGGATCCGTGTACTCGCCGCGCGCGCAGCCCTGAAGGGCTGCGCCACCGTAATTCTGAAACGCACTCCAACCTAAGTCTCGTCGCGGAACAGCTGCACGCCCATGACGCCGGGCGTGCCCGATGCGTCGTGCTTGATCAGCTGCACCTCCACGACGTAGCCGTGATCGAGAAAGTCGAGGCCCGTGAACCGCGCGGAGTGCTGCGCCCCGATCGTCTGCCACGCGGTGCTCGGCGGCGCGAGGTCGCTGTCGATCGTCGCGAGGACGTCGGTCGTCTGCGGCAGCGTCTGGTTGAACCCGTTGAGCGAAACGCGCTTCAGCGTCGCGATGACCCGCGCGCCGCTGCCGTTGTCGAGCGCGCGCATCGTGAAGGTCAGGCCGCCGGCGATCGCGCCCGGCGCCGGGAAATGGAGGCCGGGCGAGTCGACGAGGTTGAAGCGGATCTTCGCGGAGGTCGAGCTGATCGTCGATCGAATCGTCGCCGATCCGTCGTTGTTGAGGACGATCTTCCCGAGATCGCCTTCGTCGATGACCCCGGTAGATCCCACGCCGGTCCAGTCGGCGTGCACGACGAGCGTTCCCGCAAACGCCGCGAACGCGAGTGCCAACAACTGCGGTCGTAGTGACATGCGTACCTCCGGCGGCGGCAGTGCAGTCCGCATACCGGCAGGCGCGGATCGGGGCCGTCCACGAACGCGCCTGAATTCCCCCGCGTGCGCACGGCGCTGTATCCCTTCGTCGATACGCCGCCATGCCTCGCGGATATACGCGCGCCGCGAGTCGATCGCCTGGCGCGACGTCCGGCGAGGTACGCGATTTGCCCGCTCACCCCCCACGCGGGACGAGGAGCCGCCGGGAATGGGCGTGATTGGCGGCGAATACGGCGTGCGAATTCTTCAGCGGTTGAGCCCCGACGGGAGCGGCGGGCTTCCCGACGGCGTGCCGCCGGCATATCGCCAGACGAGCAAGCTGGAGCAGCTGCTCGGCGCGCGCGTCTGGGACGAGATCCGCGGCCGGATCGTCGTCGACTTCGGCTGCGGCGAAGGACGCGAGGTCGTCGAGCTCGTCGAGCACGGCGCGAAGCACGTCATCGGGATCGAGACCCGGCCGCTGTGGCTCGATCGCGCGGCGGCGCTCGCCACGACGCGCGGCGTCGCCCCGCGCTGCACGTTCGTGCGGCGCTGGACGCGCGCGGGATCCGCCGACGTGATCGTGTCGCTCGATTCATTCGAGCACTTCGACGATCCGGCCGAGATTCTCCATGTCATGCACGCGATGCTGCGCCCCGGCGGCTGCGTGCTCTGCGCGTTCGGCCCGACGTGGTATCACCCGTACGGCGGGCACCTGTTCTCCGTCTTCCCGTGGGCGCACTGCGTGTTCTCGGAATACGCGATGGTCACGTGGCGCTCGCAGCTCCCGGGAAAGCTGCCGACGCGCTCGCTGCGCGAAGCCGGCCTGAACAAGATGACGGTGCGCCGGTTCAGAAAGCTCGTCGAGCGAAGCCCGCTGACGTTCGCGTCGTTCGAGGCGGTGCCGATTCGAAGAATCGAATGGCTCGCACGGCTGCCGCTGCGCGAGGTGACGACGTCGGTCGTGCGCTGCCGGCTGGTGCCGCGCAGCGCGTAGGCGGATCCGAGTACTTCAGCGTTTATTCCACACGGGACTCGTCAGCTCGATCCGCCACGACGGCCCGCCGTTGAACAGCGGCTGCTCCGACTTCACGAATGCCGGCGCTTCGCCGCCGAGAATCCAGACGTGCGAGTCGGGCGGCTGCTTCCCGACGAGCGGCGCGATGATTCCCTTCAGCCCGCCGGCGTTGACGTGCACGATGTAATGCATCGCCTTGCGCGCGGCCGATCCGGTCGTGAACGATTCCTCGCCGGCCGCCGAGATCTCGAGCTTCACCAGCGTCGGCTTCGGCGTCGCCGCGACGAAGCCCACGCTCTTCGGCGGCGCGTCGGGCCGCGCGTTTTTCAGCAGCGTGAGGATCATGCCGTTGGCGAGGTCCACCGGCAGATCGAGGTGCGCGCTCTCGACTTTCGCCGCGCCGTGATCGTCGGTGTAGCGCACCGTCACCTGCCCTTTCAGCGCATCGATCGACATGTCGAGCGGCTGCGGGAACGACGGCCCCTTCTGCACCAGGTGGTCGGTCAGCAGACGGAACGTCTGGCGCTGCGCGAAGACGGCCGTCTCGTCGCTCAGCGATCCGTCCTTGAAACGGAAGACGAGCCGGCTCGTGACGCGGGATGCGCGCGCGTTCTGGAACAGATCGCCGTCGGCGAGGAGCGTCCCGTCGAGGTCGCGCAGCGTGAGGAAACCGTGCACGAGCCCTTCGGTGTGGCGCACCGTGACCGGTTCGGCGATCGAGGCCTGCGCGGCGACGAGCAGCAGCGAGGAGCTGAGCAGCGTCGCACGCAGCCATCTCATGCGGAGCATCTTCATCTCACCGAAGATGCCAGCAAGATCGCGACCTACGCTACCGCCGCGCTTCGCCGTGTCGCAGCTGCGCGGCGATGGCGGCGGCGATTTCGTGCGCGGCGTGCGCGTTGGGATGGCGATCCCACGGGAGCCGCCAGTCGGCATCGAGCCCGACGCGCACGTACGGGACCTGCTCGTCCACGATTCGGCGCCGCAGCAGGCGCTCCGCGTCGTCTTCGGATCCGAATTGCGGGATCACGACGAGCGGCTCGGCCATGCGTGCGCGCGCGAGCTCGACGGTCGCGCGCAGGACCGCGCGCGTTGTCCTGACGCCGTCCTCCACGGTTCGAGTCGTGCGGTACGGCACGAGCAGCGCCGCCAGCGCCATCAGCCGAGGCGACTGCTCGGCCG
>QHWK01000431.1:0-762 GCA_003223775.1 Acidobacteriota bacterium | reverse complement strand
CGAGGCGCGCATACGCCTGGTCGGTGCTGTAACCATGCACCGCGAGGTTCGCGGGCTGGATGCCGAGCATCGCGCCCGCCTGCGCGGGAATCGTCTCGTCCCACGCGAGGCCTTCGCCGAACATCACCGACTCACCCGCGAAGACGATCGTCGGCCGATCGGGATCCACGGCGTCGCGATCGCTTCGGACGCGGTAGCCGGCCGCATCGATCGCGTACTCGATCGTCCGCCCGCCGATGATGCTGCGGCCGGTGCGCGCCGGCGCGAGCCCCCAGCCGAGCCGCGCGTCGGGACGGCGCTGGGGCTCTTCGTCGGCGACGAGCCAGCCCGTCGGACGCAGATGGACGCGCTCCAGCACGACTTCGCCGGCCGCGAGCGCCAGCGCGGCCGCGAGGGCGGCGCGGCCGATCGCTCGCGGCGCTCGCCCCGCAACGCCCGCGAGACGCGAGCGCGCGACGACCGCCAGCAGGAAACCGACGAAGGCGATGCCGGCGCGAACGGCCGTCTCGATGCGCACGTACCACGCGCGCGGCAGGAAGAAGGACGGCAGGAAGTGCTGGTCGAGCCAGCGCTGCGTCGCCGCGAACGCCGCCGCGATCAGCGCGACGCCGACGATCGCCGTCATCGCCTCGACGACCGCGCGGTGCGACGGGCGTCGAGCGCGACGGGCGGGGCCGAGCGGGGGCGGGGGCGGATCCACGATCCTCACGGTGTGTTAGGCTCCGCTCTATCGACATGGCTGCGACGCGCGGCACCCCGCTC
>QHWK01000430.1 GCA_003223775.1 Acidobacteriota bacterium | reverse complement strand
ACGGCCACGGCCGTGCGCGTCGCCGCGATGCTCGAGCCCTACGATCCTGAGTGGATCGAGGAGCCGGTGCCGCCCGAGAACGCGGCGGCGCTGGCGCGCGTGCGCGCGTCGACGCGGATTCCAATCGCCACCGGCGAGCGCGCGCACACGATCGGCGACATCCGCGAGTTCGTCGAGGCCGGCGTCGCCGACATCGTCCAGGTCGATCTGACGCACTTCGGCGGCTTCGCACCGATGAAGCATCTGGCGGCGTGGGCCGACGCGCACTACCTGCTCGTCGCGCCGCACAACGTCTGCGGGCCGGTCGGCACCGCCGCGAACGTGCATTTCGCGATCGCGACGCCCAACTACAAAGTGCTCGAGCACTTCAACGACTTCGCCGACCCGTGGGTCAGCGAGCTCGTCGATCGCGCGCCGCGCGTCGATGCCTCCGACGGCTGTTTCCCGCTGCCCGAGGGCCCCGGCCTCGGCGTCCGGCTCAATCACGACGCGTGCGCCTCGCACCCGCGCACCGGCGGCCGGCTCCGGCTCTTCGAGGCCGGGTGGGAGCGCCGCGGCGTCTGAAGCCGCCCGCTCCCGGCAGAAGTCTGCCTCTCGGATGACTAAAGTCTGCCCCTCCACCCGCTCTGGCCGTTAACGGCGCCTAAAGACTGCTCACCTATTACGGTTTCCGCCCCGCGTGTGTGGCACGACATTGGTAGGTCCCTGGGTATCCACGGTCGAAGCTGACTAGTCGGACAAGGGGACCCACACTATGCCGTCACCCGTGCGTGCGCATCGTGACTCGCAGTCTGCCGGAAACGAGAGCTCGGTCGCCGCACGGCCCGAGCAGGCCAAGAGACGATGGTTCAACGGTTTGACGGGGATGTTCGGATCGAAGGCGCCGCAGCCTCAGGCCGGGGAGCCGGCCGGCAACGCGCTGCTCGCGTTTCCGTCGGAAACTTCGCCGCGGCCCGTACCGGTCGCCCCCTCGTCGCCGCCGCCGGCAAGCGCCGCCGCTGACGCGTCGTTGCCGTCCGCGCCGGCCGCGCGCACCGCCGCCGATCCGCAGGCGCCGCGCGCGCTCCGCGGCGCGATCACGGCGATCGCGATCATCGTCCTGCTCGCAGGCGTCGCCGTCGCCATCGTCGCGCTTCGCGGCATTCCGCTTCGCGCGTTCGGCCTGCTGCAGCCGCAGCCGGGCAGCCTGACGATTCAAACGCGTCCCGACGCCTCCGAGGTGCTCGTGGACGGCGAGCGCCGCGGCGTGACGCCGATCACGCTGTCGCTGGCGCCCGGCGGGCACGTGATCACCGTCCGTAGCGGCGGCGACGAGCGCGTCGTGCCGCTGACGATCGCGGCGGGCAGCGACGTCACGCAGCACTTCGAGATGCGCATCCCGGAGCCGGTCGCGCTCTTCGGCCGCGTGTCGGTCGCCACCGATCCGCCGGGCGCGCACGTCGCCGTCGACGGGCGCCAGCGCGGCATCTCGCCCGTGACGGTCACCGATTTGACCGCCGAGGAGCACACCGTCACGGTGACGAACGACAACGGGTCGGCGGAGCGCAAGGTCGCCGTGACCGCCGGCGGCACCTCGTCGGTGATGTTCTCGCTCGCGAAAGCGGCGGGCCCGATCGGCGGCTGGCTGACGATCGCGGGGCCGTTCGACGTCGAGGTGACCGAGAACGGCGACATCCTCGGGTCGAGCGGCGCGAACAAGATCATGATGGCCGCCGGCCGCCACGACATCGTGCTCGCCAACCGCGCCATCGGATTCCAGGAAACGCGACGCATCGAGGTGACGGCGGGCAAGACCACCGCGCTTCGTCTCGATCCGCCGCGCGTCGCGATCAGCGTCAACGCGCGGCCGTGGGCGGAGATTCTGCTCGACGGCGCGAACGTCGGCGAGACGCCGATCGCCAATCTGCTCGTCACCGTCGGATCGCACGAGCTCGTGTTCCGCCATCCGCAGCTCGCCGAACGCCGGCAGACGATCGTCGTGACCGCGAAGGGACCCAACCGCATCGCGGCCGATCTCACGAAATGAACGTCGCCCGAGACAAGGTCATGAATCGCAAATCGCAGGTACTGCAAACGCTCATCGTCACCGCGGTGGTCGCCATCGCGTCGGCGGTGCTTCGAAGCGCTCAGGATCCCCTGAGCGCCGCCAAGGATCTCTATGCGTCGGCCGCGTACGAGGATGCGCTGTCGACGCTCAGCCGCATCAACGCGGACGGCGCGGCGCCCGATCTCTCGCGCCAGGTGGACGAGTACCGCGCGTTCTGTCTGTATGCCCTCGGGCGCACGCACGAGGCGGAAACGGTCGCCGAAACGCTCATCCGCCGGCAGCCGCTCGCGCGGCTCGACGCGGCTGACGCGTCGCCGCGCCTCGAGTCGATGTTCAGCGACGTCCGCAGGCGGCTGCTGCCGTCGCTCATTCGCGACGAGTTCCGCGCGGCGCGGCTGTCGATCGACGACAAGGCCTACAACGCCGCCGAGCCGCGGCTGACCGACGCGCGGCAGATGATCCAGGAGGCGCAGCGCCTCGGCGTCAAAGACGATGGCCTCCCCGACCTGAGCGTGCTCGTCGACGGCTTTCTCGGCCTGATCCAGTCGGCGGCGGATCAACGGACCGCGCAGCCGGCGGCGGCGGCCCTCGTCGCGACCGCGGCGGCCGGTCTGGCGGAGCGCTCGAACGTGGCGTCGCCTGCCGCGCCGTCCCGCCCCGTTGCCGCGGCGACGTCGCCGGAGTCGCATCCGTCGGCTGCCGCACGCGCCGCCGACGCGGGGCTCACCTACACGATCGACGACGACGGCGTCACGCCGCCGCTGACGATTCAACAGCGGATGCCCGCGATGCCCATGCAGTTGCAGACGATCACGCGCGCGGTGCACGCGCGCGGGCTGCTCGACATCGTGATCGACGAGAACGGGCGCGTCACCGACGCGCGGATCCGGCAGTCGTTGAACGCCGCGTTCGATTCGCTCGTCCTCCGGAGCGCCCGCGCCTGGAAGTACCAGCCGGCGACGAAGGACGGCGTGCCCGTGCGGTTCGTGAAGACGATTCTGCTGGTCCCCTAGCGAGGAGACGATGTACGAGCGGTATTACGGCTTTCGCGAAGCGCCGTTCGAGCTGACGTCGAACCCGAAGTTTCTGTTCTTCACGGCGCAGCATCGCGAGGCGCTGTGCCATCTCGAGTACGGGCTGTCGGCGGCGAAGCCGGTCACGGTGCTCATCGGCGAGGCGGGCACCGGCAAGTCGACGCTCCTTCGCGCCGCGCTCGACTCGGACATGTGCCGCCACGTGCGGTGCGTCGTGATCGACAACCCGACGCTGACGCGCGCCGAGTTCTTCGAGACGCTCGCGGCGCGGTTCGACATCGCGCACAACGACAAGTCGAAGGCGATGCTCCTCGGCAGCCTGGAGACGATGGTGCGCAAGCGCCACGCGCGGAAGGAAGTGACCGCGCTCGTCGTCGACGAAGCGCAGGCGCTGCCCGACGAGATCCTCGAGGAGATCCGCCTGCTCGCGAACCTCGAGACGCCGACGAGCAAGCTGCTGCCGCTCGTGCTCGCGGGGCAGCCGGAGCTGGCGGGGCGGCTCAACCAGCCGAACCTGCGTCAGCTGAAGCAGCGGATCGCGCTGCGCTGCGAGCTCAAGCCGCTCGATCTGCCGGATACGGCGGCCTACATCGCGTCGCGCATCCGCACGGCCGGCGGCGACCCGGCGAACATCTTCACGCGCGAGGCGGTGACGCTCATCCACGAGCACTCGCGCGGGCTGCCGCGCATCATCAGCGTCATCTGCGACAACGCGCTCACCTCGGGCTTCGCGCTCGATCAGCGGCCCGTGGACGGCGACGTCGTGCGCGAGGTGTGCCGCGACTTCGATCTCGAGGGGGCCCATGCCGCGGCCGCGGCGCATCAGAAGCCGCACCTCGCGCTGGTCGCCCCCGAAGCCTCCTGACGCCCGCTTGACACGTCGGCCATCATGGTCGGCGTGGAACCCGTCGCGATCGACTCGACCGCCGACCTTGGCGCGCGCGCGGTCGCACGCGTGCGCCGCCGCCTGATCCCCTTCCTCGCGCTCCTGTATTTCGTCGCGTATCTCGATCGCGTCAACGTCGGCTTCGCCGCGCTGCAGATGAACCGCGCGCTCGGTCTGTCGCCGCTCGACTTCGGGCGCGGCGCCGGCATCTTCTTCCTCGGCTACTTCCTGTTCGAGGTGCCGAGCAACCTCGCGCTCGCGCGCGTCGGCGCCCGCATCTGGATCGCGCGGATCGCGATCGTGTGGGGCCTCGTGTCGATGGCCATGGTGCTCGCAGCGGGGCCGGCGAGCTTCGCCCTGCTGCGGTTCCTGCTCGGCGCCGCCGAAGCGGGATTTTTTCCCGGCGTCGTCCTGTACTTCACGTACTGGTTCCCGGCGCGGGAGCGCGCGCGCGCGCTCGGACAGTTCTACACGGCGAGCATGGCGTCCGGGATCATCGGGTCGCCGCTCTCCGGGCTCCTGCTGCAGCTGCGCGGCGTCGCCGGGCTCGACGGCTGGCAGTGGCTGTTCCTCGCCGAGGGTCTGCCTGCGGTGATCCTCGGATGCGTCGCCCTCGCGTTCCTCGACGACGGGCCGCGCGACGCGCGATGGCTGCCGGCGGCGGAGAAGGCGTGGCTGATCGGCGCGCTGGACGCCGAGCGCGGCCAGGCGTCGCACGGCGGCGCGACTGTGCGCGCCGGTCTCTGGACGCGCCAGGTGTGGGTGTTGTCGGCGGTGATGTTCCTGATCGTCACGAGCGGCTACGGCTTCAGCTTCTTCCTGCCGCAAATCGTCAAAGGGCTGTCGGGCGCGTCGGACATGAGAGTCGCGATGTTTACCGCGGTGCCGTTCCTCGTCGCCGCGGTCGGCATCGTGCTCGTCGCCGCGCATTCGGATCGGACGGGCGAGCGCCGCTTGCACGTCGCCGGCTGCGGCGCGCTGGCGGCTGCGGGCCTCGCCGTCAGCGCAACGGTCGGGTCGCCGGTCGGCGCCTTCGTCGCGCTGGCGGTCGCGGCGATCGGGCTGTACGCATTCATCCCGCCGTTCTGGTCGCTGCCGACGGCGTTTCTGCGCGGCGACGGCGCCGCGGCGGGCATCGGCCTGATCAACTCGGTCGGCAACCTCGGCGGCTTCGCCGGACCGTACGTCATGGGATGGATGCAGGGCCTGTTCGGCGACTTCCGCGTCGGCCTCCGCATGCTCGCCGCGAGCGCTCTGTGCTCGGCGCTGGTCGTGTTGACCGTTCGCCGGACGAGCGCGGAAAAACCCATGTAGGGCGACCCTTTCAGGGTCGCCGCGGAGGCGAGGCTGAAAGCCTCGCCCCACAGGTTTGGCGACTGCGCTACCGGTGATCGCGAGAGGTTCGTGGGTTAGACGGTTCGCGGAAACCCGCCGGTGTCGCTCGCCGACGATGTGACCGCAGCGCCGCAGCGGATGCCCGCGTCGAGCGCATCGACGATCGATCCTCCGCGCAATCGAACGGCGACGTAGCCGGCGTTGAAGGCGTCGCCGGCGCCGATCGGATCCACGGCGGCCCCTCGATCGATGTGGATCGCCTGCCAGGCGCCGGCGGCGAGAACGCCGACGCTGCGCGCGCCGCGCACCACGATCTCGTTCGGGCCGAGCGCGGCGGCCGCGCGCGCGAGCGCGACCGGATCCTCCGCGTCTCGCGCATCGACGAGTTCCGCGAGCTCCTCGTCGCCCGCGAGCCGAGGCCGGCCGCGTGCGGCTGTGGACCGATGAGCGCCGTGACGCCGGTGACGAGCGCCGCCCGCGCGCTGGCGACCGGCGCCGCGTCCAGGATCTCCGGCCCCATGACGCTGGCCGCCGATTCGTTCCGGAAGTACTGCACGCCTGTGCCCGGCTCCTTGATCATCAGTCCGGTCGCCCGGCGCGGATCGCGTTCGACCCACCGCGTGTCGATCCCTTCCGCGTGGAGCGCGTCGAGGATGCGGTCGCCGGCGGCGTCGGCGCCGAGGCGGCTGATCCAGGCGACGCGAAGACCGAGCCGCCCGAGGCCGACGCACGTGTTGCTCTCCGCGCCTGCATGGTCGATCTGGAGCGCCGGCGCGGTCCGCACCGTGTGGCCCGCGGGCGGCGACAGGGCGGTCATCGTCTCACCCAGCGCGATCAGGTCGTACTCCATATTTTTGATTTACTTTACCGCTTACGCCGTCATTCCCTCGCTGACACTCCAGTTCACGGTAGACACTCAAGTTCACGGTACGATATATCGTCTCACTCAATGAAACGCCGCCCGCACGTGCTGCCGGCCGCGCGCTACACGGTGGACGCGGCCGCGAAGGCGCTGGAGCTGCTCAGCGCGTTCTCGTTCCGCGAGCCGCGCCTCTCGCTCGCGGATCTCGCGGCGCGCACCGGCATCCCGCGCGCGACGGCGTTTCGCCTCCTCTCGACGCTCGAGCA